>JANXOJ010000064.1 GCA_025353625.1 Planctomycetota bacterium
TGATCTCCGGATTTGCGACAATCGCGTGAATCTCCTTTTCCGCCTGCAGCGTGCCGATGTAGGGAAAACCAAGTACTCCTACGGCGAGCCGTACTGGGATTCGCAGCGCGGCGCAGCCGTGTGCAGCGAAGTCACCTTCGATGGAACCGCCTGCTCTTCGCTTGCGATAGTGGGAACTAATTGCGCCGCACTAGCGACGGTCGGCTCCTTGACCGGTGGTGCCGCGGAAGTTGGCACTTGCGAAATGGGTGCCTTCTCAACGGGTGGCGGCACTGGCGGCGTCGATTGAACCGGCACTGCTTGCACCGGTGCGGCAGGAGGAGCTTGAACGGGAGCAACGGGCGGCGACGCTGCTTGAACCGGTGCTGCCGTTGCAGCCGGAGCGGCTGCCGCAGCCGATGGTGCGCCGCCTTCTTCAATGATGCCGATCAACGCCCCGACGGGCACCACATCGCCCATCTTGTGGAGTATCTGGCTCATCACGCCGGAGACGGGGGCCGGAAGATCGACGGTGGCCTTGTCGCTTTCAATTTCAACGAGGTTTTCGTCCTTGTTGACCGACTCGCCTTCCTTTTTCAGCCAGCGGCCAATTTGGACTTCTTGGATCGACTCGCCAACGCTTGGGACTATCAGTTCAAATTTCATGTTTTGGATTTTTTAAGGTAGGTCCGTGGTCAATGTTCGCCGAACGCTCGCGCGATGATTTCTTTTTGCTCCAGACGATAGCAACAGGCCGAGCCCGTCGCGGGCGTGGCCGACTCGGCACGCGTCACTTCCGAGAATGGGAATCGTCCGAAAAGTCGGTCGCCCAGCTTCATTTTCAAACTGAACCACGCGCCCATGTTTTTCGGCTCTTCTTGCACCCAGTAGACGGGCGTGTTCGGGGCAAATTCGTTCAATGCGGCCATTAACTGCGAGTGCGGCATGGGGTGATACTGCTCCAAACGCACCAGGGCCACGTCTGGGTGCCGTTGATTGCGGGCTTCCAGCAGTTCGTAATATATCTTGCCGCTGCACAGCAGAATGCGGCTGGGCTGCTTGCCGACCATCGTGGCATCGGGAATCACGCGCTGGAAGCGACCTCGCGAAAGGTCTTCCAAGGGAGAAACGCAAACCGGATGCCGCAGAAGGCTCTTAGGCGTCAGCACCACCATCGGTTTCTTCCACCGGCGGATTGCCTGGCGACGCAGAACGTGGAAGTATTGTGCCGGAGAACTGGGAACGACCACCTGAACGTTTTCTTCGTTGCCCAATCGCACGAATCGCTCCACGCGAGCACTGGAATGTTCCGGCCCTTGTCCTTCAAAGCCGTGCGGCAAGAGCAGAACCACGCCGCTGAGGTGTCGCCATTTCTCCTCGGCACTCATAATGAACTGGTCGATAATCACTTGGGCCGCGTTGGCAAAATCGCCAAACTGGGCCTCCCATAGCACCAAGCCATCGGGATAGCCAAGGCTATAGCCATATTCAAACCCCAACACGCCCGCTTCGGAGAGAGGGCTGTTGTATATTTCGATGGGTGCCTGTGCCGGTGCGAGATTTTTTAGCGGGAAGTACGATTGACCGTTCTCAATATCGTAGAACGCCGAATGTCGCTGGCTGAACGTGCCGCGAATAGAATCCTGGCCGGACAAGCGGATGTGGTAGCCGTCCATCGATAGCGTGGCAAAGGCCAATGCCTCGGCCGAGGCCCAATCGAGCGACTGGGCACCGGTCGCCATTTGCTTCCGGCTTTCAATAAAGCGTTTGAGTTTGTGGTGCAGGTGGAAGTCTTCCGGCAGCGACGTCAAACGCTCCATGAGGTCGGTGAGTCGCGACGCGGGAACGCCCGTCTCTACGTCGTCCTCGATCCGCTCCGCTCCGCCGTGGTAGCCCTTCCAAACATCGCCCAGCACCTTGGGGCGAGGGACGAAGTCCTCGCGACGTGCCAGCGACAAGGCGTGTTCCAGGTTTTCGCGGCGGCGCGATGCGATCTCATCGGCCTCGGACTGGGTCACCTCGCCCAACTTTAAGAGATGCTCCAAATACGCATCGCGAACGGGCTTGCGATTTTCGATCCACTTGTAGAGCAGCGGCTGGGTAAAGGCCGGTTCGTCCCCTTCGTTGTGGCCCCAGCGACGATAGCAGTACATATCGACCACGACGTCCCGATGGAACGTGGCACGGAAGTCCAAGGCCAAGTTAATCACTTGGGCAACCGCTTCCGGCTGCTCGCCGTTGACGTGAAAAACGGGAATTTGCAGCATCTTCGCGATATCGGTCGCGTAGTGCGTCGAGCGGCTTTGCTCGGGCGGCGTCGTGAAACCAATCTGGTTGTTGATGACGACGTGCAGCGTTCCGCCGGTCGAATACCCGGGTAACTCGCTCAGGTTGAGCGTCTCTTGAACGACGCCTTCGCCGATGAAGGCTGCGTCGCCGTGGATTAAAATCGCCATGCTCCGCTCGTGCTGCGGATCGTTGCCGCGATCTTGCTTGGCGCGCGTTAGCCCGAGGGCCACCGGATTCACGAACTCCAAATGGCTCGGATTGAAGCAGAGCGAAAGGTGGACTTTCCGCCCGGTGGATGTGATATAGTCGTTGTAATAGCCGAGGTGGTATTTAACGTCGCCGCCGCCGCGATAGAGCTCTGGATCGATGTCCTCGAACTCGCGAAAAATGTCTTGCGGGCTTTTGCCGATGATGTTGGCCAGTACGTTGAGCCGGCCTCGATGGGCCATCGCCATGACGATCGATTCGACCCCTTGGCGGGACGCCTTGTCGATGGCCAAGTCGAGAAGTGGAATCAGGCTTTCGGCCCCTTCCAGCGAGAAGCTCTTTGCCCCGACGAACTTGCGGCGGATGAATTCCTCAAAAATTACTGCGTCGGTCAAGCGGGTTAAGATGCGAAGCTGCTCATCGCGCGATAGCTTGAGGCGATTTTCCGTCTCCTCCATGCGACGTTCGAGCCACTCGCGGACTTCGAGATCGTCGATGGACATGTATTGAACGCTAATCGCTCCGCAATACGTATTGCGCAACCGCTCCATGATCTCGCCAAGCGTTTGCGTATTGGAACCGGTGAACGCGAAGGTCGAAAACTTCCGGTTCATGTCCGCATCGGTAAGCCCCCAGTACTTCAGTTCCAACTCCGGCGGCATGGGCCGAGGCAAGTCGAGCGGATCGACCTTGGCAATCAAGTGCCCGCGAACGCGATAGTTGCGAACGAGAAGATCGACGCCTTCCTGAAGCCGAGCGTGGGCGCGCGATTCACGATTGCGTTTGATGGCGGGCGGAGCGGCACCGTTCGCCGGGGTATCGCCTTCCACAGACCCATTTTCCACGTCGCCATTTTCTTGTCGACCATCACCGAGTGCCGCATGGCCATTCGTTGGCTCGCCGTTACCGACCGAAGCTTGCGAATCGGCCGAGGCCAAGTCGGCCACGGCGCGTTCGACCATCGCGATATTTCCATTGAGTGCCGGGGCTGCCGGAGCCGCGTTCGGTGCAGCCTGTTTTACATCAAGCAGTTTAGCGGAGGCCAGATTAGCAGATATCGGTTTAGCGACAGGTGGCGGTAGGGTGCGGACGCTGCGCGCCGCCGGCGCGATCGGCTGCGCAGAAAGCGAATTGAAGTATCGCTGCCAATCGGCGGAGACCGACGTGGCATCTTGCTGATATAACGAGTAAATCTGCTCGACATACTCCGAGCTTAAAACGCCTGGGGTCTCTTCCGAATCCCGAGGCGTGCTTGATGACTTATTCACGAATCCATCCTAACAGAGTGCGTTAGATTTCAAGCGGACAGGCACTGTCCCACGTACAACTCAAATGGCGGATATCTTTTACCCAAACCGGGCAGTTTCCGTCCCCTGAGCGGTCCAACACTTACCATTGTATCAGGGCACTAGATTCTGCAAACACCCGTCAATCTACCAATTCTAGCAGATCGATTGATTTGAGAAGAGGATATAACGTATTAAAGCGTGGCGAGCTACCCGAAGTTCCGATCTAGGTGCAGGGACGTTGCAAGCTTGCGCGTTGCAGACTGTTGTTCGGCCGCAACCCTATTGGAGAGTAGATTCCAATTCCCTTTAGCTTTATTGCCAAAGGAGGGGGCTATCGGGTTTTCGGCTTATAAGCCCGTAGCGGGAGCAAGGACGGTGGGTCGATCTGCGCGGCGAACTGGCGTGGATGGTCCCTTTTCGAGTCGCAAAATGACTTTTCGTTCCGCACCCCCAACGACTTCCTTCCTTGCTCGCGCTGTGGGCTAATGTGGTCGCCCTTGTCGAAGAACTTTCCGCATTGGCACTCACGGGCGTTTGCATCTTCCCAGGCTCATGATTGCAAACGCGGTTCCGTATTGCTGATGATAATCGTAGAATGGAAAATCCCACCAACTGCCGTCGGACTCTTGTAAATGCAAAAGTATCTGGGCAAGATGGTCCTGGTGCGGGCCGCGCTCGGCGAGCGGCAGTAGCTCGATGCAGCGGCTGGCGTAGTAGTGGCCATAGTAGAAGAAGTAGCCGGCAACCTGAAACCACGATTCGTGCGGAATCGGCCGCTTGCGGCCCAGGTCGAGCCACAACTCGCGGGCAAAGAGCCGGTCGAGCCACGTTGCAACCACTCGATCGGTCACCAACTTGTCGCCCCACAGCCGCATCGCCAAGTTGCATGCCTGCGATCGGCCCAGGCTGCCGCCGGGCCGGTTGATCGGCAGCATGGGATGGTATTTCAAGTATTCGCCGTAGTCGTAGCTGAAGTCCCGCTTCCGCTGGCGCACGATGGATGCCATGGCGCGGTCGGTCACTTTCTTGGGTGCTTCGATCCCTACTTTGCGCGCCTCGTCCAAAACGATCAGAACGGTCGAAGTTACAAAGCTGATCGTCGAACCGCTGGGCCGCGCGGTCTGGTATTCAAAATCGTCGTAGTAGCACCATCCGCCGTCGATGCACTCGTAGCGGACCAACAGTGCGATCTGCGTTTCGATCAAACTGCGGAGTTTGCGACAGCGTTCCGCATCCTTGGAATGTCGATGCAGCAAGTGAACCAGGGCATCGATCGAATAGGCGTGGCACCAATTGTTGTAGAGGGAATCGGCAGAGTTACGGCGAATCTTTGGAAGGTTCTCCGTGAGCCAAGCTTCGGCACGATCGATCGCGCGGTTTACTTCGGGGGTGTCGCCGCCGACTTCATCCAGGGCTGAAATGCAAAGCGATGTGACCGCGCCGCGAAACGACCAGTGCGCCGACGGTATCGGGGCATACACCTCGTCGGGCCGGCTGCTCCGTTCGGAACCCCAGGAGCCGTTGGCGTTTTGCCGCTTGAGAAGTAATGCCACTCCACGATGGATCGCATCGTCGATCTGCTTGGTTGTCGGCGTTGCCACCGGGTTGGGATGGGGGCCGGTCTCGGCGAGCGAGGGAGGCTGATCGGCGTGCGCCAAGGAGGAGAATACGAGCGCGGCTACAAGCGAAAATTGGAATAGGGTTCGGCCCGTTCCTATTGGCATTGCAGCAACGAAAAAAGCGGTAATTCGCCCCTTACGGCAATCGCAATGCGAGCTCCCGTCGTTCAAACGCATACTATTTTTCCTCGGGCTTTTCCAGCAGGATGCGGTCGCCTTCGGCCAAGCCTTGAAGTACCTCGACCTGTTTCTCGTTCCGCTCGCCCAAGGTTAGGGCACGCTTTTCCGGCTTGCCGTCCTTGCCGACAAGGTAGACGTATTGCTTCGCGAGATCGAACTCTTCGGTGAAGACGGCCTTGGGCGGGATGGTGAGGGCCGCAGGGTTCTTGTAGGCCAGCATCTTGAGCTCGCAGTTCATGCCCGGCACGATCGCGCTGGAAAGGCCCTCGGCGGAAACCGTGAAGACCGAGTCGAAACCGGCGGCACCCATCGGGATGGTTCCCACTCGCTGGACGACGGCCGCAAGCTTGAGGCCGGCGAATCCACTGGGTTGTACGACGGCATGCAGACCGGCGTGAATCCGTTGTGCCTGCGACTCCGGCACGTTGGCACGGATCAGCATGGGCCGGGTCTGAACGACGGTCATAAAGACATCGTTGGGCACGATCGGTGTACCGCGGCGAAGCGTTTCGACACTCATGGCGGCCCACTTGCCGCGCACCGAGCGGCCGTAGTAAACCGTACCGTCGGTGGGGGCCTTGATGTTCATGATCTCGCGATCCGAAAGCAGCTTCTTGAGTTTGTCTTCGCCCAGGGTTCGGACGACTTGCAATTTTTCCAGTTCGAGGCGATGCTTGCCCATCACCAGCGGCATATTGGCTTTAATGTATTCGTTTTCGATGAGGGAACGCTGGGTTGCATCCTTGACGCGCTCGTCCTGCCGCGGCACGGCGAGCTTGAGTGCTTCCTCGTGGTTGGCCTGAGCGAATTCGAGGGACAGCTTGGCGCGATCGACTCCGTTTTTGGCGCGGCGAAGGACGATCTTCTCCGTCTCTTCCAGAAGGTCGTCGGCCTTGTACATTTTTTCGAGCTGTCGATATTCCTCTTGCACGTATTCCAGGTTTTCCTGAGCCATCTTTAATTGATACTCAATCATTTTCGCGTTGAGTGGCTTATCAATTTCCTGGTAGCGTTTGAAATCTTCCTCGGCGATGCGGCGCGACCGCGCGTTGAGTTGGGCATCGAGCGGGGCGACCTTTTCCAACGTCGCCAACTGCTCTTTGGTCTGATTCAAGGCCAATTGGTTGAGCTCCAGTTCCAGGCGTAGCTCCGAAATCGTGCGGTCGATCTTTTCGGTGTCGAGGGCGAGCACTAGGTCGCCCTGCTTGACGGCCGCGCCGTGTTCGACCGCCTTGAGTACCGACAGTTGTGCCCATTCCTGGGGACGGACCAAAAGTTCGGCCTGGTTTTGGGCCTCGAAGACGCCTTCCAGCGTGACTTCAATCCGGAACGGCCCCTTTTTGAGCTTCAGTTGGGCCGGTTTGGTGGCGACAGCGTCTTTGGCCGGAGCGTCCTTGGCGGCGGTATCTTTGGCGACTGTATCCTTGGCAACTGTATCTTTAGCATCTTTGGCTTTTGCTGCCTCGCCAGGTTTTCCGTCGCCGGGCTTTGCTTCGGCCGCCGACTTAACCTGATCCGCCGATTTCTTGGGATCATCCGTTTTCTTCGGACTGTCGGCGTCCTTCTTGGAGTCCGGCTTCTTGGAATGCTTTTTCGTCGACTTGGTTGCCGCGTCTACCTGACCGCCTGCGATCAATGCGACCAGAAAGCAGGTAAAAAGCACTCTTACAACGGCAATCCGACTCATTCTGCGACTCCTGACGAGGGTTAAATCCTGGCTAATCTTCCCATTTTCCCATGACGGAGACCTTTTTTCAAGCCTATTTCTCTCCGCTTTGTGGCTTTGTGTCTTACCATAAAACGAGACGGTTTTCGTGCAAAAACAGATTGGCATCGTGGAAACTACGGATTTTTTGGCGGGGGCTCCTTGACGGTAAACCGCGCCAGATTGATTCCGCCCCGAAGTTCTTCTTCCATGAGCTTGATGCGGCTCTCGAACCGCTCCAGCCGCCGCTGCATCTCGGGGATGGTATTGCGGTTGGAATCTTCGGGCGTCGGTCGCGGTACGGTGGGGTAGCCGAGGTGGCGTGCCAGGGCGGCGAAGAGATAGAGCGGGTCTTTGCGGCGATTGGCGAGTGCGATGCGACCCTCTTTTTCGCCAAAGAGGACAGATTTCTCTACTTCGCCGCGCGTCGTGCGATAGAGTTCGCTGCGAATGTAGACCAAATCGGCCAGATCGATAAAGCCGACTTGTCGGCGAACGATTTGAATCCATTCCCGCCAGTTGGCATCGTAGATTTCATCGCCGGAGATTGCATCCAAGCCGCGATCGTAGCCCAAGCGATTGCGGCAAAGCGTTTCAAATTGATAGAGGAAAAGACCTTGGGGCGTGGCCGCGGCGGCGCGATACTCAGCCTCGCGCTGTAGCACTTGTAGCCCGACGCGAAAATCGAACTTGCCTTCGGCTTTCTCTCCTTCCGCGATAACAAAGGCCTGAAAGGGGGTGAAATAGTGCGGCATCTTGGCCATCGCCGTGGCAAAGCCGCCGGTCATCCGCAACTCGCTCGACATAAAATCGAGGGCGTAGGGCAAGCGTGTCGTGGCGAGAATTTCTTGCTGAATCGCGTGCAACAGCTCCTGCGTGGACATGCCCTGCTGCATCCTTTCGCGCAGCGTGCGGAAGAAATAGGCTTGTTCGACGTATTCTTCGCGGTCCAGGGGCATCGTGAAAAGGCTGCGGATAGTGTATGCTGGAGGCCAGTTCCCTCACTCCTGCCCCCTCTCTCCTTTGCGGATAGGGGGAGATAGCGCAGGGCGGTGTCCCCATTCTACTTGCTAATGAACTCGAACGTGAATCCCCCAGACGTAAATCCCTCAGACGCGTGTTCCGCCGACGTGAGTTCACCCGACGTGAGTTCACCCGACGTGAGTTTCCCCGACGTGAGTTTCCCCGACGACACGCTGCTCGCCGCTTTGCAGCGGCATCAAATCGCGCTTCCCGAAGCCCAGATCGACCGGATCAACCGCTATTGTCGCTTGCTTTGGGACTGGAATAACAAGCTCAACCTTACCCGACACACCGACTACGAGAAGTTTGTCGCCCGAGATCTGGTCGATTCGTTGGCCTTTGCCCGCTTTTTGAAGCCGGGCGAAAGTGTGCTGGATGTTGGCACCGGCGGCGGCGTGCCGGGGGTGTTATTGGCAATTTTGCGAGAGGATCTCAAAGTTGCAATGTGCGAGTCGATCGCCAAGAAGGCGCGCGCCGTCGCCGATATTGTGGCCCAACTGGGGCTTTCGTCGCCCGTTCTCAACGCGCGCGCGGAAACCTTGCTCGGCGACCACAAGTATAAGACTCTCGTAATTCGCGCCGTGGCGCGGTTGAAGAAACTGTTGGAAATGTTCAAGCCGCATTGGAGCAAGATCGACCGGCTGCTAATTCTGAAAGGGCCGGGCTGGGTGGGCGAGCGGGGTGAATCGCGGCATTACGGACTATTGCAGGGACTGGCATTGCGGAAGCTGGCGACATTTCCGCTCCCAGGCACCGACTCGGAAAGCGTGCTATTGCAGATTTGCCTTCCGGAGAAGCTCGATAGTTTTGCGCAGGGCGAAGATTCTTTGTAGGGTGGTGTCGAACCTTTCGATGCACCGGCATCCAAAAGCGAAGACACACCAGATTGCAAGCATTTTTCAAGGGTGGGGCAGCGCGGACCATGCCTATATGATCCGCTCGACACCACTCCCACGCGCTTACGACACTTGCGACGACACCATCCACAGTATGCCAAAGATGATGGCCATGAAGCTAACGATCCAGCCGGCCACTCGCAAGGCATGGTGCAAGATGGCACCACCGTCTTCGTGGCGCGTTGCCGCGTAGACGAGGCTGACGGAAACGACCAGCGGGGCTGCGAACCAAAGGTTGATGATGTTGGTCACGCTGTTTTCTCCAAGTTGGCGTTGCTATCGTCGGTCGGGTCATCCTCCTCTTTCCTGCCCATCTCGGCGGGAACGGGACCGCAGCACGCATCGTAAATTGCCAAAATATTGAGCAGCCCGGCGATCATCGTATAGACCGTGCCCATCTCAAAGTATTGCGGCAACATGCGTTGAATCTCGCTCAGCGATTTGTGGGCCGCCGGCTCATTGCGAAAGGCGTTGGCCTCTGGGAACTCAAGTTCCGGAGGGGCCATGAATCCATTCCACATCGGCGTCTGGCCGTGGCCGACAAAGTTCGACTGGAGTAGCGTCAACGGCAAAGTGGGAAGGCCGACACCGATTTGGCAGAGCCAAGGCAGTCGCAGATCGTTGGTGCGAAACGACATATAGACTGCACGCCCCCAGCCAACTTGACTGCTGCCGCTGAGATAAAGCCCATAGACGAAGGTTCCCAGAATGCACACCAAGTAAAGCGCACCTTTGGCGGTGCGCCCCTGATAAAAATGCCCCATCCCCGGCACCATCCAGGCAAGAAAGCCAGCCACGAAAGGATCCTTCAGAGGAATCTCCGTTCCATCTTTTTGGGGGTCCATGAATTCGGCCACAAAATGCTCCTGGTAAGGTGCCGCGACTTGTCGACACAGGTCCGATTCTACCCCCCCGACGCCACTTGTCCAAGGGGGGAATTGAAGGGCGTACCTTACACTGTTACCGGCCGGCGAGCTATACGGTGCTTTCGCGAGATCGTGCCCCTGGCCGCCGTGCTACGCGGCTGTCTGGCTTCTGGCGAGATCTGCCACCTGCGCTCGGGCAAGTAGGTTGAATACGGCTTGAATTTCCACGTCCGCCAATCGTTTCGTATAGCTGGGGTCGCGGCGATTG
>JANXOJ010000116.1 GCA_025353625.1 Planctomycetota bacterium
CAAAGATGCCTCGGTGCATGCGCGGGATCAGGCCGAAGTGCAAGGCATCTTCCGCCGACATGCTCGTGCCGGCGGCAAGCTTGGAAGGATCGATCTCGCCGATAATATCGGCGAACTTCGTGCCTGGGGCAAGACGCTCGGCGTAGCGTTCCTTGCGCGGCCACCAAGCAATGGGAACCTCGGATTCGGGGAGTTCGGCCAACATCCGCTTGCCCAACAAAGTGATCGGACGATAGGGGTCTTCGTGGACCGGGCAACCGGGGATATCGAGGTACGGCACGGCGTCGTCGAGAAATCGCCCCAGCAGCCGCATCAAGCGGCTCTTGCCCTGGCCCTTCTCGCCGAGGAAGAGCATGTCGTGCTGGGCGATCAACGCGAGATTGATTTCCGGCACGACGGTGTTCTCGTAGCCGATGATGCCGGGGTACAACGGATCGCCCTGGGCAAGCATCCGCATGAAATTGTCGTACATTTCGCGCTTCACGCTTTTGGAATTCCAGCCGCCGTGCCGCAACGCGCTCAGCGCGTTGGGTCGGTGGAGCGTTGTCGTCGTGCTTTCAGCGATCGCCATGAAGAATGCCTCTTCTGCTTCCTGTGAGTTTGCTCGATTGGTTAGCCGCCGCATGTTATTCTACCCGACGGCGAAAAAGAGTCACGCGGAAAGAAAAAGTTCCGTGCCTTGACGGCGTCCCGTGGCGGGGGTAGCATCTTTGTTTCAGAAGGGGAGTCTTTTATAGCATGTCCAAGCCCGCCGCTCGCGGTCAAAAATCATTTTTTGAAGAATCGACCGAAACCGAGGTGCCGCCGCGTGCCTCAATGCGCGAGGGTGAGGACGCGCGGACGGGCACCCCGGCGTCGAGCGTGTCGCCATCGCTATCTTTCGTTGCGGAGCCGGCCGCGGATTCACCGCCCCCGACGCCGGTGAGCTTGGCCGGTCAGACAGTCTGGGTCGTGGATTCCCATTCACTGATCCATCAGGTCTTTCATGCCATTCCCAACATGACCAGCCCCAGCGGGCTGCCGGTGAATGCCGTCTATGGCTTTACGCGCGACTTATTCAATCTGCTGGAATCGAAGCAGCCCGACTTCTTATTTTGTGCGTTCGATCTGCCGGGCAAGACGTTTCGCCACGATCTTTACGATCGCTACAAGGCAGGTCGGCCAGAAATGCACGAGGACTTGCGGCCGCAGATCGATTGCATCCATCGCATGGTCGATGCCCTGGGGCTGCCGATCTTGGCCTCGCCCGGTTTCGAGGCGGACGATATTGTGGCAACGGTGGCTCGCATTGTCGATGAACTGGGTGGGCGTTGCTTCATTGTTACCGGCGACAAAGATTGCCGGCAACTGATTACCGACCGCGTCAAGCTCTACAACATCCGTAAGAACGAGGTTCTCGATCGCGACTTCGTGCGGCACGATTGGGGCATCGCACCCAAGCAGGTCGTCGATTATCAAGCGTTGGTCGGCGATGCGACCGACAACGTACCGGGCGTGCCGCTGATTGGTCCCAAAGCGGCTCGCGACCTCTTGGAAAAGTATCATACGCTCGATCGCATTTTGGAGCATGTGGAAGAAGTCCCCGGCGCGGCCAAGAAGGAGAATCTGAAAAAGTATCGCGACCAAGCCTTGCTCAGCCGACAACTGGTGAAGCTCGATGCCCACGTGCCGATCGCGATACCGTGGAAATCGGCACGGCCCGACGGCGTCGATCGCGTACGCGCTAGGGCCTTGTTCGATGAATTTGGCTTTCGGCGTTTGGCAGATCGGCTGATCGTGTTGCGCGGCCCGGAGGTTGCCTCGGTGGCGGATGCTCCCGCGACGAAGCCCGTCTATCGCACGATTGACGCGCCGACGCTGCTCGACGAATTGCTCGTGGAAATGCGGCAACAGACGCAGATTTCCGTCGATACCGAGACGACGCACATCTGGCCGCGCTGGGCGGAGATCGTCGGCGTCTCGCTTTCTTGGAACGAGCACGAGGCATACTATCTGCCGCTGCGCGGCCCGGAAGGTTCGCAGCTGCTCGATTTTGATCGCACGCTTGCATTGTTGAAGCCGCTGCTGGAAGACCCGGCCATCGGCAAGTTGGGCCAGAATCTGAAATACGACCGCATCGTCCTGCGCGCCGCCGGGATCGAACTGGCCGGCACGCCGTTCGATACGATGGTTGCCAGCTATTTACTCGACGCTGGGCAGCGAAATCACAACCTCGACGATCTCTCCAAACGCTATCTCAATCACGTCACCATCAAGATCGCGGAGTTGATTGGCTCGGGCAAGAACCAAAAGCGGATGGACGAAGTGCCGATCGCGCAAATCACCGACTACGCGGCGGAAGACGCCCTGGTGCCGGTTCGTTTGCAGCCGATCTTGGAGCGGCGGCTCAAGGAGGAAAGCTTGGGCGAGCTCTTTCGCGACGTGGAAATGCCGCTAATCGACGTGTTGGTCGAATTGGAATACAACGGCATAAAGGTCGACGTGGCCCACCTAGCCGAATTGAGCCGCGGCTACGGCCTACAGATTCAGAAGCTGGAGGAGGAAATCTACGCCCTGGCCGGGCGGGAGTTTAACATCGCCTCGCCCAAGCAACTCCAAGAAATTCTTTTTGTCGAGCAAAAACTGCCGGTCATCAAAAAGACCGCCAAGACCGGCCCCAGCACCGATTCCGATGTGCTGGAAGCCCTCGCCGTGCTGCATGCCTTGCCCGCGAAGATCGTCGAATATCGGCAATACGCCAAACTGAAGGGAACTTATGTGGACGCCCTGCCGGCGATGGTTAATCCCAAGACGGGCCGCGTTCATGCGTCGTTCAATCAAGTGGTTGCGGCCACCGGTCGCTTGAGTTCGCACGATCCAAACTTGCAGAACATACCGGTGCGGACGGCGGCCGGACGCGGGATTCGCGCGGCCTTCGTGCCGGCCGAGGATGGCTGGACGCTGGTGGCAGCCGATTACTCGCAGATCGAGCTGCGGGTTTTGGCTCACTACACGCGCGACGAGCAACTCTGCGATGCGTTCGCACGCGACGAAGATATCCACATTCGCGTGGCGGGACAGGTCAACAACGTGCCAATCGAACGGGTGACCGACGAGATGCGGCAGCAGGCCAAGGTGGTGAACTTCGGCACGATCTACGGACAGGGTTCCGTTGGTCTGGCGCGGCAGTTGGGCATTCCTCGCGAAATGGCGGCGAAGTTCATCGATAGCTACTTCCAAACCTTTCCCGGCATCGAGCGATTCTTGATCGAATCGTTGGCCGAGTGCCGCAAGCAAGGTTATGTAACGACCATCTTGGGCCGCAAGCGGGCAATCGAAGGCGTGCGAGCCGATGCCGGCCGTTCGCGCAACGTGGCCGAGCGCACCGCCGTGAATACCATCATCCAAGGCTCCGCCGCCGACCTGATGAAGCTGGCCATGATCAACATCCATCGCCGCCTGAAGCGCGAGAAGCACCCCGCGCGGATGCTCTTGCAGATTCACGACGAATTGATTTTTGAAGTGCCGACGGAGCAAGTAGAATACTTGGCGGAATTGCTGCGGGAGGAAATGTCGAACGTTTACCGGCTCCGCGTCCCGCTGAAGGTCGATGTGAAGGCCGGGGCGAATTGGGCGGATGCGAAGGAGATTGCCGCAGGGCCTCGCCAAGCGGTGAGTAAGAGTGCAATGAATCCATGAAAATTCTCGGTCTCCTCGGCGGTGTGGCAAGCGGCAAGAGCCTCGTGGCACGGCAATTGGCCGCGTTGGGGGCGGTCGTTCTCGATGCCGATCGCGCCGGGCATGAAGTTTTGCGAACGCCGGAAGTCGAGTCGGCATCACTCCAAAGGTGGGGCAGCTCCGTTTTTGGCCCCGATGGCCATATTGATCGCTCCCATTTGGCGAAAATCGTCTTTGCCCCGCTGCCCGAAGGTCCAAAAGAGCGGAAGTTTCTCGAAGAATTGACCCATCCTGCCATCGGCAGCCAACTGCTTGCCCAGGCCGCGACCCACGAGGCTAACACCCCTTTAGTGGTACTCGATGCCCCGTTGATTATTGAGGCCAGGTGGGATAAACTATGTAGTCGGCTGGCATTTATTGACGTGCCGCGCGAGGTGAGGCTGGCAAGGGCACTCAAGCGGGGGTGGAGTGAGGTCGAGTTTGCGGCTCGTGAGGCGGCTCAGGAATCGTTGGATTCAAAGCGCAGTCGGGCCGATGTGATTATTGACAACTCTGCTTCCGCCGAACATACTCAAGCGCAAGTCGCGCGCCTTTGGCAGTCCCTCGTCGGCTGACCACCCCACCTTTGGCGTTGCCTTTTCACTCGACTTCGGATGTTTGCAGGTCTATTGATCCCAAACGCCGTGCATAATACCTACCCGCCGCAAAACGTAAACGAGCTTGCTCCAGCGAGCTTCCATTCCCGCCGCCGCCGCCTTCCGTGTGTTGGCATACCTGTTCTCCACAGGAGTTTGAACCCGATGCCTATTTTCCGCAAAAACGGTCCCAAACATGAGGACCACGACGAACGTACGGAGACGCCCAAGTCCCCGGACAAAGTTGACGGCGACGACTCGCCGAGCCATGTCGATGGCAACGTAGCCAAGGAGCCCAATTACCCCGATTCCTTCGACTACGACGACGAAGAGCCGCTTTCTTTGGCCGAAGAAATCGCCGCCGGCACCGTGTCGCTGCCCGACGACATCCAAGAACGCTACGAGCAGATCAAGCAGTCGGGCGATACGCATATCGCTGAATTGCAGAAAATGGCGATGGCCGACCTCATCGAGGAGGCCCGCAAGGAGAACGTCACCGACTACGCCGGCATCAAGAAGCAGGATTTGATCTTCAAAATCCTTAAGGAGCGGGTGAAGCTTAATGGGCTGATGTATGGCGAGGGGACGCTGGAAGTTCTGCCCGATGGTTTCGGCTTCCTTCGCAGCCCGGACTACCATTACCTCTCCTGCCCGGATGACATTTACGTCTCGCCGAGCCAAATTCGTCGCTTTGGTTTGCAGACCGGTTCAACCGTCTCCGGCCAGATTCGGCCGCCCAAGGAGAACGAGCGTTACTTCGCTCTGCTGCGCGTGGAGGCGATCAACTTTCAGGATCCGAATCTGGTAAACACCAAGGTGCCTTTCGATGAGCTAACGCCGCTGCATCCGGAGGAGCGCATCCGCATGGAAACGACGCCCGACGAAGTCAGCATGCGCGTCGTCGATCTGATTGTGCCCATTGGCTTTGGCCAGCGCGGTCTGATCGTCAGTCCGCCTCGAGCGGGCAAGACGATCCTGATGCAGAAGATGGCCAAGGCCGCGTTGACGAACTATCCCGATTTATACGTCTTCATGCTGCTGATCGACGAGCGGCCGGAAGAGGTCACCGATATGGAACGCCAAGTCAAGGGGGCCAACTGCGAAGTGATTAGTTCGACCTTCGACGAACCGGCCGCGCGGCACATCCAGGTCGCCGAGATGGTCCTGGAAAAGGCCAAGCGGATGGTTGAATATGGCTACGACGTACTCATCTTCCTCGATTCGATCACGCGCTTGGCGCGCGCGTGGAATTCGGAGTGTCCCAACTCGGGCAAGATACTTTCCGGCGGTGTCGATGCGAACGCCTTGCAGCGGCCAAAGCGGCTCTTCGGCTCGGCACGCAAGGTCGAGGAAGGCGGCTCGCTGACGATCATCGGTACGGCACTGGTCGATACCGGCAGCCGCATGGACGAAGTGATCTTTGAAGAGTTCAAGGGGACCGGCAACCAGGAGATCGTACTCGACCGCAAGCTGGTCGATCGGCGTATTTGGCCGGCCATCGACATCAACCGCAGCGGCACGCGGAAGGAAGAAATGCTGCTCGATCCGGAGGAATATCGCCGCATCAGCATTTTGCGGCGCGTCCTTTCCGATATGAACCCGCCCGACGCCATGGAACTGCTGACGACGCGATTGCAGAAGACGAAGTCAAACGCTGAATTCCTAATGAGCATGAATGCGAAGGGGTAATACCATCGAGAGTCCAACGATCAATGCGTACGAAGGCACGGCGACGACTTGCGATGGCCGATTCGCGATTGTCGTCGCACGATTTAACCGGTCGATCACCGGTCGGATGCTTGAGGGTGCCGTGCAGACGCTCGTTGCACGTGGAATCGCGGAAGACCGCATCGACGTTGCCTGGGTGCCGGGCACTTTTGAGATTCCCACGGTTGCCTCGCATCTCGCGGCGGCCGGCCGCCACGCGGCAATTCTCTGCCTGGGGGCCGTGATCCGTGGGCAGACCACGCACGATCAACATATCAATCGCGCCGTGAGCACGGCCTTGGCCCAACTGGGCGTGCAGTACAAACTGCCGATCATCTTCGGCATTCTCACTTGCGAAACGCTCGATCAGGCCATCGCTCGCAGCGGCGGACAAGTTGCCACGTCCGGCAAGGACGATGCCCAAGCCCACTTGGGGAACAAGGGCGTCGATTGTGCTGAAGCCGCGTTGGAAATGGTAAGCCTGCTCAATCAACTTCCCAAGGCATAACGACCGCCAAGAACAGATCCAACCATGCGACCACGAACATTCGCCCGAGAGATTGCCTTCCAAGTCTTGTATCGGGACGACCTAAACCCGGAGAAGGCAACTGCCGTTACGACCTACGGCGACGCCCTGCTGGACCAAGGGCGGCAAACCCGCGAGTTGACGGAGTACGTCCGACATATTGCCGAGATGGCGAGCCAGGAGGAGGGAGCCACGTCCGACGAAGCGGAAAACTATTCGCAATGGATTCGGACGCCGTCGCTCGTCGAATTTTCGCGATTGCTCATCGTCGGCGTTAAGTCGCAAAAAGAACGGCTCGACGAACAAATCGCCATCGCGGCGGCCAATTGGAGCATCTACCGTATGGCTGCCACCGATCGGACGCTATTGCGCTTGGGTGCCTATGAAATCCAGCAGACGCAAACGCCCGCGAAGGTGGTGATCGACGAAGCGATTGAATTGGCCAAGCGTTTTGGCGGTGCCCAGTCGCCGCAATTCGTCAATGGAATCCTCGATAAGCTGATGCACCAGAAGGGAGAAATGGCGAATGTCGAAAGCCAAATGTCGCAGGAGTGACGAACGTCAAAACCCGTCCGGCAGAACGCACAGTTCAATCCGCCTTTCGAGCTTTGGATTTCGTCCTTCCCTCGACATTTGATTTTCGTCCATCGTCGTTTCCTCTTCTCCAATCCCCAATCTCCCTCCTCCCCAATGGGCATATTTGAAAAATTCAAGCTCGGTCTAAAAAAGACCGCACAAATCCTCAAGACCGATCTCCGCGACCTGTTCAAGAGCGAAGGCCGGCTGGTCGATGAAACGTTCTTGGCCGAACTGTTCGAGCGCCTCGTCCGCACCGATATGGGCGTGACGGCGGCACAGGAAATCGTCGATGAGATTGGCTCAAGCTTCCGCGCCCGCGTGGTGCTTATGGAAGAAGTCTTGGAGCATATCAAGGTCCAACTCAAGGCGATGCTGGCCCAGCCGACGGAACCGATCCGCTTTGCCGCCAGCGGGCCGACGGTGATTATGGTCGCCGGAGTGAATGGTGCCGGCAAGACGACATCGATTGCCAAACTGACGGCCGCGTTCATTGCCGACGGCAAAAAGGTGGTGCTGGGGGCCGGCGATACGTTTCGCGCGGCGGCCGTCGAGCAGTTGACCATCTGGGCCAAGCGGCTGGGAGCGGAAATCGTCACCGCCGCACAAGGTAGCGACCCCGCCAGCGTAGCCCATCGCGCAACCGCGCATGCGATACAAGTTGGTGCCGATGTTTGCATCGTCGATACGGCCGGTCGCTTGCAGACGCAACAGAGCCTGATGCAGGAGCTTTCCAAAATCCATCGCGTCCTGGGCAAGCAAATCCCCGAAGCCCCGCACGAAGTTATTTTAGTGCTCGACGCCACCACCGGCCAGAACGGCATCAGCCAAGCCAAACACTTCACCGACGCCGTGAAATGCACCGGCTTGGTCCTGGCCAAGCTCGACGGCACGGCCAAAGGCGGCGTGGTCGTCGCCATCCGCAAAACGGTCGGCTTGCCGGTCAAATACATCGGCGTCGGCGAACGAGCCGAAGACCTCGCCCTCTTCGACCCGGAGAGTTTTGTCGATGCACTGTTCGAGGATATGAAGTAGTTTCCTTTTTGACCAACTTGAGGCACCCGATTATTCGGACTATAATGCGGATTCCAGCATCCCTAAGACCCGCCACATTCGCCAACGAGGATTATCCGATGAGCCAGCATTTTTCCCGTCGCAAGTTTCTCAAAAAGGCTGCCGCCGTGGCCGGTGCCGCTGCCGGAGCGAGCCTTTTTCCAACCCCGGCGATTCTGGCCGATCCGTCGCCCAACTCCAAGCTTGGCGTGGTCGTGATTGGTGTCGCCAATCAGGGCATACCCAGCGTCTACGCGGCTTGCAGCGAGCGCGTCGTGGCGATGGTCGATGTCGATGAGAAGCATCTGGCGGATACCACGAAATGGATCGAAGAAAAGCATCCCGATGTTAAGACTTCGTCGATCCAGACCTTCTTCGACTATCGCAAGATGTTCGACAAGATTCACAAGGACGTCGATGCGGTCTTCATCGCCGCACCCGATCATCATCATGCGGTGGCTTCGATGATTGCCATGAAGCTCGGCAAGCACGTCTACTGCGAGAAGCCGCTTGCCCACAGCATCGGCGAGGTGCGATTACTGATGGAAGCGGCGAAGAAGTATAAGGTCATGACGCAACTGGGTAATCAGGGACACTCCAGCGAAAGCATTCGCGTTCTCTGCGAATACGTCTGGGGTGGCGCCATTGGCAACGTTACCGAGACGCACAGTTGGGCGCGTACCGGCCGCGGAGGCATCGGCGGTCGCCTGCCGGCCCTGCCCGTTCCCGCCGGATTGCATTGGGACGAATGGATTGGCCCGGCCGCCTATCGCGACTATCACGAGAAGCTTCATCCAAAACTTTGGCGAAGCTGGTGGGAGTTCGGCGATGGCTCGATCGGCGATTGGGGATGCCATAATCTCGACGGCATCTTTTGGGCGTTAAAACTCGACCAGCCGACGAGTGTGGAAGCGATCGAGCAAGTCGGCGGCAGCGAGGAACGATATCCCTTGCGGAACGCCGTTCGCTGGAACTTCCCCGCGCGCGGCAACCTGCCGCCGGTCAAGGTTCATTGGTACGATGGCTTCCAGGGCGCGGTCGAAACTTTGGCCAAGCTCGATGAAAATAACCCGGAAGGCGAACACAACCGCCCCGCCCTGGCCGATGAATTGGAGAAGAAGTATGGCCGCAAGCTGGGCGATGGCGGCGTGATCCTGGTGGGTGACAAGGGAATTCTCGTGGCGGGCAACTATTGCGGCAGCCCGCGATTGGTACCGGAAGAGAAACAAAAGGCTTATGGCAAGCCGCCGCACGTGCTGGATCGCATTAAGAAGGGACTGACCCACCAGACCGATTTCCTCCGTTCCTGCAAGGACGGCAAGACGGCCAGTTCGAGCTTCGACTACTCGGGCCGATTGACCGAAATGGTGCTCCTGGGTTGTTTGGCCGAGCGTGCCGGCGTGGGCAAGCCCGTCGTGTGGGACGGCAAAAAGATGGAAGTCACGAGCCACCCCGAATTAAATCGCATGGTACATCGACAGTTTCGCAAGGGATGGGAGTTGGTGTAGGCCGAAGCGGCCGTTTATACTTTCGCGGCCTGCAACGATACGTTTGCCAAACGTCGTTCGTGCGCAGCTCTACCGGCCTTACGCCCACCCTAGTAAAAAAAGTTCATCATGAAGGGCGTGCCGGCCAACACTTTCGGCGCGGTTTCTGACGCCCCTCCGCACGTCGGCCCCCAGGGCCGGGACGGGAGCGTCGAACGATTCAACGTGGACTTTGGGGCCACGATGGAATGTGGAAAGCAGCATGGCTGGACCTTGAGTTACCTCGACCCGCCACTTCGAGGCGCACGGCGATCCGCTCGACCGACGATGCAAGCGACTAGCCGCACCGAGCGATGGGGCGTATACTTCAGCATGGACGTTAGCCGCTGCGAACCTATTTGAGCACTGCTTTCCATGTCGAACCACAATATCGGCGGCGTTATTCATACCTACCAACGCTACGATCCCAAAAACTTCCCCAGCCCCACACAGCCGCCGCCCGACTTGGTAAGCGGGGCGATGGAACACATGCTGGCCTACGGCGACACGCGCGAACTGACCGACGAGGAACTCGCCCGTGCGATTCATCTCGATCCCAGCCAAATCGCCGGCTTGGGGCCGAGCCTCGACGCCCTCATGGAGCTGCTTCGCGAGCGGAAGCGGAAGATTCTGGAGACTTACGAAACGAAGCGCGTCAAGCAGGATGTTGCCGCTCGCTACCTGGAAGCGGCCAAGTCGATGCAGCCGCCGCCTAAGCTCGAAGAGCGTTTTCGCCGCACGGTCAAGGAGGAGCAACTCCACGAGATGGAGCGGCTGTGGTATCAAGTGGGCGACGAGCAAAGCCCCTTCGCCCGGCAGCTCGTGCAGTTGGTGGACCGGCTGGGCGACAAGTACCAGATCGACGAACTGGCCGGCAAGTACGCCTTCACCGGACGCACGACGATGACCGTTCCCCAAGCGATCGAGATCAAGGAGGAACTGGAAGAGATCGACCGCCTCTTGAAACAGCTTGAAGAAGCCGCCAAGACCGCGCAGATCGGCATCATCGATATGGAGGCCCTCTCCGAATATGCCGAGAAGGGCGATATTGAGAAACTGAACCGGCTTGCCCGCATGGTCGAAGAGATGCTCCGCCACCTGGCCGAGCAGCAGGGCTTGGAAAAGACGGCCGGCGGCTATCGCCTTACGCCCAAGGCCTATCGGCTTTTTCAGGGCCGCCTTTTGGAGCGGATTTTCAGCAATATCGCCGCATCGCGAACCGGTCGGCACCAGGGGGCCATCGTGGGCGAAGGGGCCGTTGAACTTCAGCAGACGAAGCAATATGAATTCGGCGATTCACTGGCCAACATGGACATCCCCGGCTCGCTCGTCAATGCCATGCTTCGCAACGAACCGGGCACGCCCTTGCGGCTGCGCGGCGACGACATCATCGTCCATCGCACGCGCAACGCGCCCAAGTGTGCCACGGCCGTGTTGCTCGATATGAGCGGCTCGATGCGCTACGACGGCCTCTACATCAACGTCAAGCGCATGGGCCTCGCACTGGATGGACTCATCCGCCGCGAGTATCCGGGCGATTGGCTGCGCTTCATCGAGATGTTCACGTTCGCCAAGCTGCGGCAGACCGGCGAGATCGTCGCGCTGATGCCCAAGCCGGTCGCGATCCACGACCCGGTGGTCCGCCTCCGCGCCGACATGAGCGACGAGCGCATCAGCGAGGTGCAAATCCCGCCGCACTTCACGAACATCCAACACGCCCTACAAATCGCCCGGCAACTTCTCGCCGCGCAAGACACCCCCAACCGCCAGATCATCCTCATCACCGACGGCCTGCCGACCGCGCACTTCGAGGGCAAGGATTTATACATGCTCTATCCGCCCGACGCACGGACGGAAGAGGCCACGATGCGCGAGGGCCAGCTTTGCCGCCGCGAGGGGATTACGATCAACACGTTCCTGCTGCAAAGCGGCTGGCAATCGCGCGAGGATGTGCGTTTCGCCCACAAGCTCTCCGAGTCGACCGCCGGGCGCGTATTCTTCACCGCCGGCAAGGATTTAGATCGCTACGTCGTATGGGACTATGTGAAGCGGCGACGCGAGATTATTTCGTAACGTCATTCCCCTCGCCCACGACGCCACCCTTCACCACATCCTTAACGGAAACTACCTAACCAACAAGAAGAGCCCTGCGACAACACGTGCCGCAGGGCCCATCTGTTCCCAAGCTCGGGAATGCAAACGAGTACTATTTTTTGCGCCGCAACGTCCTTGCAGCCAAGCAAGCCAATCCGGCTGCCAGCAAGGCGAAAGTGCTCGGTTCCGGAACGACGTTGGGACCGGCAGCCCCACTTCCTTCCGCCACCGCACCGGCCGCAGCCGAGACGTCGAAGATGAGCTTGCTCCCCGCCCCGAGGGTCACCGAACTACCATTCGGCACTGCACCTTGAGCGGCCAAGATCAACGTCTCGCCGCTGTCGGTGAGTCCGCCTGTGAAAGTGTTGCTGTTGGCCAGCGTCAGCGTGCCGGATCCAGAGAGGACGAGGCTCGTCGGGCCGGTGATTGGGCCACCGAAGAGCTTATACGCCTTGCTGCCGTTGGTGAAGGCAACTGCAGCCGGAGCGACGCCTCCGCCAGCGATGCTCACGGTTCCACCGGAACCGAGATCGCTGAAGATCACGCGATCGTAGGTGTGGAAATTGCCGTCTCCATTGTTGTTGACGTCGGAAAAATTCGGTGTATTTGCCGCGTCCCAGGTAGTGGCCGCCGAGCCCGACCAAGTCAAGTGGTAGGGAGCGATGACGCTGATGGTACCGACGCCGTCATCGACAATCGAATACCGGTTCGTCGGATCGGGCGACGCGCCAATCGCAATTTGACTTGAGCTGTAGGAATTCGTCAGCGAACCATAAGTGAACAAGGGAACTTTGCCGCTCAGACCGCCATCGTCGGTCAGATTAATCGTGATGGCCCCCGAGGAGGAGAGGGTCAAAGCAGTGCCGACATTGACGACGCTCTTGTTAGTCGGCGCGAAGTCGAATCCTACGGTAGCACCAGAAGCGAATGAGGCATTACCGTTGAGCGACAGTGCTCCCGGCTGGAACGCACCGCCGTTGGTTCCAGGTATGCCCGGGTTCATCGTGCCGTTGGCTCCCACGCTGAGGTTGGAAGTGTGGCCGAAAAAGCCCAAGGTCGCGACTCCGCCCAACGTACCGCCGGTTACAACTACATCGCCCAGCGTGGATGAAACCGACGCACTACTTGGGCTAAAAATGAGCGCGCCCCCCAGGATGTTCGTAGTCCCGGTATAGCCGTTGTTGTTGCCGGTGATTTTGAAAGTGCCGGAGCCGTCCTTGGTGATTGCTAACTGGCCAATGCCATCGTTCAAGAACCCTCCGAATCCGCGTGCCGGACTGGTCGTCCCGCTTATTGTCAGAGTGGAGAGGCTGCTGCCAAAATTTACGACGGCTATGCTTCCTCCGCCATAGGGCCCAAACGACAACGAATTGACGGTCTGGTTGTGTCCGTGCAAGTCCAGCGTTGCCGAACCGGCGGAGCTAAGCGTTCCGAATATCACATCGGTTGTCGTTGGCAAGGCGTTATCGATGCCGAGGATCATTTGGC
>JANXOJ010000118.1 GCA_025353625.1 Planctomycetota bacterium
GCCAAATGACGCAGCCCAATCGTCTCTTGAATCACCACCTGACCGCAATTGCCCCAATTGCCCATATTTGGTGCCTATCATCTTTGCTCCCCCGAAAAAGACGAAAAAGGCGGTCAAGAAGACAAAAAAGGCTGCTAGAAATGCGGTGAACACCGCAGACGGTGCCGAGTGACACAGATAAATCGGTCACATTTCAAATTTTTCGGAATTTCGCGCGAACTTTCTTTCGCCCGCCGACGTCTGTTAGATACGTCCTTCCCTTGACTTTTTTAACGCGGGACGCCAGACTGAAGTTACGGCAAATTGCTTCTTTTACGCTTTTTGCCAAATCCACCCGCACGTTGTGCATGGAAAGGGTTTTGCCATGGGTACCACGATTAAGTCCATTACCGGCATGTTTGCAACCGCTTGCGCTCGTTTTGCGTGCGGTCGCCATATTATTGCTGGCAATGCGGCCTATTCGGCGGCTCGTGGCGTCGTATCTGTCGTGGGTTCAATATCCCACGGGCTATCTTGGCTTGGCTCACGTTCCTGGGCCCTACAAGTAAGCGATACGGCACGGTTGCTTCTGAAACGGTCGGGATGTATGCCGACGTTGGGCCTCTTGAGTCCGGCGTGGTGTCCAGCCCAACCCAGGCCGCAAGCCTATCGACATCGTCGCGATACAACGCGATTCGGTGTCGAGCGATTCAGAGCCTAACCGCTCGGGTTTTATAAAACCCTGGCTTAGAAAATTAAGCCACGAATCGCGCTTGTTCCCGAAACTGGCCTGGGCTTGCCGCTCGCACTCGTCGCCGAACGTCTGCTACTTTGCAGATTCTCGTCCGACGCTGAATCGAAGCGTGCAATGCGTTCGATCCGAAGCATTCCGATTTTTTTCAAGGAGATACCCCATGACCGCAACCCTAATGGACACCGAAGCCTTGCAAATCGATCGGGCCGAATTGGTCCGCGCCGCCCAGAATGGAGATCGCGACGCCTTTGGCCGGCTGTTCGAGCAGTTTCAGCGGGCAGTCCACGCAATCGCCCTCCGCCGCTTGGGCAACGATGCCGAGGCGCAGGAGGTCTGCCAGGAGGTGTTCATCCAAGCGATGCGGAAGATCGACCAACTCCGCGACCCCCGCTGTTTCGCCGGCTGGATCCGTTCGATGGCCAGCCGCATGTCGCTGAACAGGGCGGTTCGCGGCGGCCCGCGCATGCCGGTCCTTTCCGACTCCTTTGAAGTCGCCGAGCCGGATCAGCAAACGCCGCTGGGAAACGTCCTGCAAGAGGAAAGTCGCGTCCAGGTCCACAGGGGCCTCGACCGGCTCTCGTCGCTGGATCGCGCGACGTTGGTCGCGTTTTACTTCGACGGCCGCTCGTTGATTGAAATGAGCAACCAGTTCCGCACGCCCGTCGGAACGATCAAGCGTCGCTTGCACGTCGCTAGGAAGCGGCTCGCCCGAGAGTTGGAGCCGGCGATGGCTTGAGCGGTAAGGGTCCAGGGTTGACGACGATCGCAATCGGATTCGCTCGTCTGTGAACCTTGAATTCTCCGTTCAAGAAACGCCCATCGCCGGCTCAGGGGGAGTAAGCCGGCGATGGCTCCGGTCAAACCAAAACACCGGAGAGAGTCAGTTGTATTTATCTCGCCGTGCGAGATGTCGATCGATCGCGTCGCATCGCCATCTCGCACATCGCGATGAGTGCGTCAGGGGCCGGTCTGCACGCCCATCTTGTCTTCTTCCTCTTCCTGGATAATGATGCGAGGCGTCACCATCATCATCAGGCTCGAAGTCTCGCGGCCAATGCCTACGTTCTTGAACAAGCGGTTCAGATACGGAACCTTGTCGAGAATCGGCACGCCGAATTCGTTGCGACCTTCGCTCAATCGTTTGATGCCGCCCAGCAGCACGGTGCCGCCGTCGGGCACGCTAACCGTCGTCGTCACCGTCACGAACGAGAATGTCGGCAATTGCACGGTCACGCCGGAATTCGTGGTCGTCGACGTATCGCGATTGTTGTTGAAGACATTTTTTGCTTGATCGACGACGCCGCCGTTTCGCGTGGTGTCGGTGGTCGTCGTTTGATTTCCCTGGAACGTGAACGTATCGACTTTGCCGATCTTGCTGAAGAAGGGGACGATCGTCAATCGCACGAAGCGGCGGTCGTTCGACACCACGGCCTGGACCGTCATAAACGTCCCTTCGGAAAGGACCACGATGACGGGCTGCTGTGCGGCGGCAAAATCGCCCACCACGGGGATCACGCTGATCACGAACGGGGTCTGCGACGTATCGGAAACGAACGCCTGCTGGCCGTTAAACAGCGTGACCTTGGGAGCCTGGAGGATGTTCGTTCGCTTGTCGCCGGCAGCCGCGTTGACGAAGAAGAACGCCTCAATATCGCTGAGTATTGCAAAACCTACCGTGGCACCTGCCGCTGCGTCGAACCCGCCAAACTGCGGTACGGCCAAGGCATAGCTTCCTTGATTGACCGGGATACCCAAGTCGGATGTGAAAATTCCGGTTTTCGCAGGGTTATTACCGGCAGCCTGGAGACCGACGACCGCCGTGCCGGCAGTGGGATCGGTTCGCAAGGGGGCGATGAAGGTTGATCCGCCCGCCGTAATGTTCTGCGGTGCCGAGAAGCCGGC
>JANXOJ010000155.1 GCA_025353625.1 Planctomycetota bacterium
CTGAGGTGGTGCCGATTCCACGGAACACCTGGTCGAACGGCGTGACAAGTCGTACTGTTTTTCCCGCATGAACTGCACCATCAATCCATGCCATATTGATTTCCTCAGTCCAGACCGTGCTCCCGACCGCTCTGGTGTACGGCGACTCGTTAAGCATTCGGAGCGATTGCCAGCCATCGTACGCTTGCTCGATGGATGCACTTCCGTGCCCAATCAGAATTCCCTTTTCGGCGTCAGCTGCTCGTTGATAAACCTCCCAAGCTTTCTGGGCTTCCATCTCGGATGCAAAGTTCCGCCCTGCTCGGAACTCGTCGATGGAACGGAGAACCCGACTTCCGGTGGCGCCTGGCGCTGACGCAACCGCCGCTTCTTCCGCGCCGCAGCTTCTTCCGCTGCGGCTGCCGTTGCCGCGCCACTTCCGTTTCCGGCCCACTCCAGTCCTCCGGCGGCCAACATGGCCAAGTTGCCAAGCTGGCAAGAACCCTTGCGAGGTCTTCTGCAAGGCGTCCACCGGCGCACCGGTCACCATGTCTTTGCCGGTGATGGCCTCGGCAAACGACTGCATGCCGGTGTAGTGCGCGGCCACCGCCCATGCGCCGTAGGTGTTATACAGATTATACCCGTTTTTCACGGCATCGCCAATTCCTTGCACCACCGTGTATGGATCGAGCAGCATCGTCATCGTGCCGCCGATGAACGAACCGACGCCGCCTACGAGGTTGCCGACGAAACCACCGGCCGCGCCCAGGTATTCGTTACCCGTCCCGACACTGGCGTTCTCAATGTAATTGCCCAGGCCGTGGAAGCCATTGGAAAGGCTCGTGGTGAACATCGAGACCATCCCATGCCAGGAGTAGTCGGCGGTTGCCCGGGCGCGACCAGATCGTGCTTGGCCTGAAGCACGCCATCGACCCAGGTTTCATCGGCCTGGGCGATGGCCACGTTGTAAGCCGCCGTCGCGCTGGTATCCTCGGAAACAACCACAACCTTGGTTTCGTAGTCGGCTGCCGAGGCATCAAGCCCGGTTTCGTAGGTTTTCTGTTTCGTCGCTTGGGCGATGGCGTTCGTCTTGGGCCGAAGCCAGAAAAGCGATAGGCTATAACAATCTATCAAAGTTCAATCTACTAAGCCCAGATTCAACGTGCGGAATCTGTGACTCTTCAACTTCCCAGAGCCACATTCGACTATCGATTGCGGAAAGGCGTCCGTTAACGGGATTCCGCAAGATCCAGTCTCCAAAAGTCTCTTCGCCGACAAATTGGTTGAGTTGCGATTTAGTTAAGAAATTCCATGGAAATACACCTCTTAAGTATCCATTCGCATAGCAACGCTGTTTTATTCCCTGCTCACGCCATCGTTCAATTCTGTCGCCTTCGGGTTTATCGGCTCCCCAGGGCTGTAATCCCATGCAACCACCAATTGCGTAAAGAGACGGCCCCAGCCTCATCTCGCGACGGTAGCCGATACCGTAAGCTGGCGTGAAATCTCGAATTAGGGCGCGTGCGATCCCGAGCATTGATTCGCTTGGAATCCGTGCAATCGATGAATGCGTACCGATGATGCAGTAGCAATCGTCGGCACTGACGTCGGCAGTAACGCACCAATGATATCCAGGAATCGTAGCGCCAGGGGTCAACTTGTATAGGCTGAAACCACGAACCCCATCAAACCCGCGTAACATTAGCTGCCTGTCAATAACGTCAAATTCTGAAACCGTATCATTGAACCCTCCACCTGACACGCCGATTCTGTCGGGGTGAGAATTGAGTAAATCAAACCAATCCACAAGACTCCGGTAGTAAGCCATTGTACGGCCTGGCAAGAAATCCACGCCGTATAATGCTATAACCGAAGCTTCCGCCGAAACATTAACGAGCATACTTTCATCCGAATCGTTAATATACATATGGGTAAGGAATTACACGAATTGCCCCACGGGGGAGTTCCGGGTGGAGGTTCCGGGGACACAATACTTAACTCGCGATCTCCTTCTTTGGGCCGGGCTTCTTTGGTCGCAACGTACGGCCAAGCTGACCTTCCAGCCGCACCAGAAAGGTGTCGTCTCCCAAGGGCCGGCCAGTGCGGGCGTGCTGCCGGATGTTCCTGAGTTCGGCTTCCGGCATCGCACTATTGAGAAAGGCCCTCCAATCGCCGATCATCGCCAAAAAGGGGAGCGACCTTCACAAACGCATCATCGCGACCAAGCAAAGCAGTAACTCCATATTTCTACCCCTTCGTCGCGACACCAACGGCGCATCCGTTCCACGTAGGCAGCCTAGTCGTCATCACGACAAAACGTCTGCTGCCGCCGGTTTCCTCGCTGAGTAATGTGGTGCGGCAGGCCCGGAATCACAACGCTTGCCAATCTTGCCATGCACACAACATATCAGGTGGAAGCCGCATCGACAATAAATAAGTATTGTGTCCCC
>JANXOJ010000159.1 GCA_025353625.1 Planctomycetota bacterium
TGTGCGCGTTCGCGCTCCAATTATCTCCGATCCATTCACACAGCCCTTTGACCCACATTCCCGCGATGTAATGGTCGCAGAAGTCTACCTCTTGATCGACGCGACAACGGAATTCAGCCACGCCGCCCGCATATCCCCGGCCATGATAAAATTCGTCCCGATAGAAAATTGCATCGCCGCTGGCATGAAGGTACGTTTCCTCGGTTATTCCATCGGCCTCAATCGCGGTGCGCAGTGGGTCGCTTCGCACGGCGCGCCAAAAATTGCCGATATACGGGTTCAAGTCGTTGACCGTTTCGGTACACGGGAAAGTTTGTGGACGACCTAGCACGGATGCCATTGAGCCCGCGAACGGATCGATGAAATTATTGACGACTCCAAATCGTTTCCAGGCTTCCGGCATGACTGCGCGCTTTCCCCCGAACCAGGGATAAGGTGCTTTCAGTATCTTGGTTTTCTCGCTCACGATAACGCCTCTTTCACCGCTGCGGGTTCACGACTCCGACAGACAAAGCGAATCGCGTTCCGGCCTTCTTTCGGCCAACTGCCGATCTCTATGCCTGTGGCTCGCATGCCAACAGCGCGGAAAAATAACTGCGCCGGAAGGTTGTTTTCGTCGGTAAATACTACTAGCCATTTTCCGCATCGCCTGCTTAACGTCGCGCGCAATTTGTCGATCATCGCCCGGCCAATTCCACGCCTCCGAACGTCGCGGCGAACGGCAAAATTCAATAGCTCGATTCTCGATTCACCGAGTACATAAACCATATAGCCCGCGATACGTCCATCGATCTCCGCAACCATTCCGATTGCGTTTCGCTCCGACAAAATAGCAAGGAAACTACCTTTCGGTGGGCGGCCTTCTTTTTCGTCGCCAAGACGCCAAGGGAATTCAAAAGAATCATCCTCGATATCCATGATCTCAGGCATGTCGCGCCTAATCATCCATCGAATATAAATCGCGTTTCTTTTCTCGCTCATGATAACGCTCCTTCTCGTTCGCCCATTCCATGAATGAGTTCCTTCAAGAACGTTTTTCGCTTGCTAATCGCCCTTTGGCTGCACATGCCATCGGCTATATGTCGCTTTCCGACCAAGAAACAAATCATCTTGGCCCTACTGATGGCCGTGTAGAGCCACTCCCGCGAGCAGACCCGCCGCGAGCCCAGATACTCATCCAGTGCCACAATCACAATCGGGAACTCGCTTCCCTGGCTCTTGTGGCAGGAAATCGCGTAAGCCAAATCCCAGCTACAGCCCGTTCCGCCGGCGGACGCGGAATCATCGGACTCGTCTTTGTCGCCGTCGCCGTTGTCCGTCCCGCGCGGAATTTTGACGAGCCTCTTGGGTGATTCAAGCGAAACAGTCGTCAGTTTTTCAGCGACCGATACCACGCGGGCCAACTCGCCGTTGGCAACGAATATCTTGCCGTCTACGATATCGCGATTGGCATCGGACGGGGCATTGTCGGCGGCGGGCATCAATGAATTTTTCAGGCAGACGATCTTGTCGCCCACGCGGAACGGATTGTTTCCCACCCTCTGACCATTGGGGTTTAGTTCGCCTTGCAGCCTAGCGTTGAGTGCCTTTCGCGAAAGGTCTGATTTTTTGTTTACCGCGACGATGACTTGCACGTCCCAAACTGGATCGGCGATTCCGGTGGCCTTTATCTTGCGAATCGTCTCCACGATGGTTTCGACGGCGGCCAGACCGCTGGCGGCAGGAAGCAGTTTTAGGTTATGGCCCTGGTCTGGGTCGATAGACTTGACGGTCTGCCACTTTTTGCCATCGCGAATGTCGGCACAGGCCTGAACGATGGTCCCCCAGTTGCGCTCGATCTTCGTTAGTTCTCCGGTGGGTATGCCGGCGAGAATTAAGTCCCGCAGCGGTGCCCCGTGCCCCACGGGCGGCAATTGATTTGTGTCGCCAACCAGGAGCAAATGCGTACCATTACCGCACGCGCGCAAAAGACCGGCCATCAAATCGGTATCAATCATCGAGGCTTCATCGACGATAATCCAATTTTGCAAAAGCGGGTTATTTTCGTCGTGTGCGAATCCCCAGCCCTCGCCGGCCGTGCGGCTGGCAACGCCAAGTAGCCGATGGATCGTCGTGGCTGACTTGCGAATCCCATACGAGTCCAGGGCCTGGGTGATGCGGACTGCCGCTTTTCCGGTTGGGGCACAGACGGCAATCGACTCCGGGTCGCAAAGCTCGATGATCCGTCCTATTAGTCTGGCAATTGTGAATGTCTTGCCAGTCCCAGGCGAGCCGGCCAGGACGCAAACGGACGATTTCAGGGCTACTGCCAATTGCGTCTGCTGATGCTCGGTAAGATCGGTGAGCG
>JANXOJ010000169.1 GCA_025353625.1 Planctomycetota bacterium
GCCGACAAGTACGACGCGATCGTCCTCTTCTTCACCGTACACGACAAAGATGGCAAGCCCATCGTCGATAACATTGCCGCCACGATTCACGCCGGCAAGCCGGCCCTGGTCATCCACGGCACGCTGCATTCCTATCGCGAGCTTGCCGCCGACCGCGATGCCTATTGTGAGGCCATCGGGCTGACCTCGGTGAAGCACGACAAGGCCAAGGAAATTGCCACCAAGAAAGTCTCCGATCACCCGATCCTTGAAGGCTGGCCCGCCGACTGGAAGACCTCGCGCGATGAGCTTTACGAAAACGTCAAATTCTGGCCTAACGCCACTCCACTTTTGACGGCCTACAGCGACACATCGAAGAAAGTGCAAGTAGTTGCCTGGATCAATCGGTACGGCAAAGGCCGCGTCTTCGGCACAACACTAGGGCACGGCCCCCCGACGACCGACATGGAAAGCTATCAGAAGCTCCTGGCCAACGGCCTGCTCTGGGCCTTGGACCGAAAAACCGAGAAGTCAAAGCCCGCCGGGCCCGCAAAACCATGAACGTGCGACCCTGCCCCAAATGCGAGCGACTCTTCGACCCCGATCAAAGCAGGGCGTTGCCCTTTTGCAGCAACCGCTGCCGCATGGCCGACCTAAATCGCTGGCTCGACGAAGGTTACGGAATGCCCTATCAATCGCCGGACGAGGATGAAAACCATCAGGTCGATGTCCCCGATGAGGATGAACCGTAAACGCGAAACCAAGGGCACGCACCATGCCCTATATCGCCGAGATTAGCCCGTCAGAGGCATATTATCGCCTTCAATTTGCCTTCCAAACCAATCCACAAGAGGGAGCAATTCCGAAAAAATCAGCCTGGGCAACAATCGAGCCGAATAGTAAAGTACCGGTGTACTTTGCCTTGGATTGAGCAATTCTCCCGTCGGGGGCCGGTAATGTCGATCCAACAAGGAGGTATTATGGACGCCAATTCCCGCGATGATCGTTTGACGGAGGCCCAGGAAATGATTTGGGCCCTCCTGGACGACCAGATTTCCGATGCCGATTTTCAACGTTTGGAAACGCTACTTCGGGACGACGAGGAAATCCGTCAGCTTTACGTCCAATGCGTGCAGATCGACGTCGATCTGGTTTCGTGGTGTGCCGGCAAGTCCGAGGAATCCGACGCGCTGCCGCCCCTGGGGGCACCGCTCGACCTGCGGGCCATCGGCGGTGATGCCTCAATGAGCGATTCGATGGTTTAAGAATTTCGTTCGCTGCCGAAAAGCAAATTACGTTTTCGTCCTGCTACGGAACCGCATCCTACCTTGCACAGCGGGCTTGGAGGCCGAGGCCGGCGACCTTCTTTCCCAATAGCCGTCGAGTGACGATTGCGGACGCATCAACTTTTTCGATTGCCACTGCCCGTCCAGAATGATTGAATGCCAGTCATTTTGAGCACACTTTGTCCAACAATGGTAGGAGAATTCAAGGTTTACACAACCGGCCGACGAATTTCTTTCCTAAAAATTGAGCAAAGAAAGATCGGGAGGCTGACGGCACAAAGTACCCCCGCCGGCCATGTCGTCCCCAAGCAACGCCAAGACGGCAAGCGGATCGCAACGGCTGCTGTTCCTATTGCTAGCCATTGTGGGAAGCCTCATATTATTGCGACTGCCGGCCACCCTCACGGCCCATACGTGCCGTTGTCGCGATGAAGCGTGAAGACGCTCTCGGGTAAAGGCTTAATCGCCGGGATTCGGGTTTTGCCGTCGGCTCGATCGGGTCGTGGCGGCTTGGAAGGGGTCTGCCGCAAGGCGGGAACAATCTCTTTCAGTTGATCGACAAAGGTTTGAGCAAGCCTTTGAATGCCGCGCCGACGGCTCCGGTCGCGAAGTTTGGTGGCCACGTTCATCAGGCGGTTCGCATGTGAACGAGCAAAATGCGGCACCCTAAGACATTCATCCTGCTCGACGACTAACGCGGCAACCGACACACCAAGCACGCGAGCCCAGGCTTTCAGCACGCTTACCGGCACATCGGCCAACGCCTCCTGAGCGCGAAGTTCTTCAAGGCCAATGCCAAGTTTAGCCGCAAAGGCTCGGCGTGAAATCTGCATCGTTTTCCGGACCTCCGTCAAGCGATGCAAAATCGCCGGGCGGACTTCAACGCCCGGTTCTGGCGCGATGCCGTCCTGCATATTATTTTCCAACGGAACAAACAACTGATCGATATTCATGGTGACGACCTCGGATGAATTACCGCGTCGAGAAAAGTAAGATAAGTGCGGTTCGCAAGTTGCTTCTAAGATTCATTGTCCACGATCGACCCAGACTTGGCAAGCTATTTTTTTGACGGTTCGAGGTTGCCGAGGCCAGAGACGATTGCCCCGCTTGATTTTTAAGCCAAAACCGCTATACTCAACTGGATGCTAACGTCGGTGAAATTCCTAGGAGCCGGGGATTTTCCCTAGTCAGAAGGGCTGCAATGCAAAAACGTCCGATTCCCCTCGAAAAACTGACCGTCGGTCAACGTGCCCAGATTTGTTCCATCGACGGACTGCCCGACCACGTCCATCGGCTCGAAGAGTTCGGACTGCGCGGCGGCGTCTGCATTGAGATGTTTCGTCCGGGCAATCCGTGCATTTTGCGGATTGCAGGCAACAAAATCGGCCTGCGGGCGGATGCCCTCCTTCGGATTTCCGTAGTGCTACTTGCTGCGATCTCAGAGAGTCCGGCCTTGGATGCTGTTTTAGCATAAAAAGACCATGACCGTCACAACGGCTGAATCGACGCTGACCGTTGCCCTAATCGGCAATCCGAATACGGGCAAATCGACCCTCTTTGGTGCTCTGGTGGGAATGCACCAGCACGTCGGCAACTATCCGGGCGTGACCGTCGAGAAAAAGATGGGCCGCATGGAGTACGAAGGTCGCCGCTTCGACTTCATCGATCTGCCCGGCCTCTACAGTCTTGCCGCACGATCGCGCGACGAGATGGTGGCCGTGGAAGTCTTGCTGCAACGCCAGTCCGATGTTGGGGTCGTCGATGCCGTCCTGTGTATCGTCGATGGCTCGAACATGGAGCGGCACCTCTACTTGGTCAGCCAGGTCTTGGAGCTCGGCCTGCCAACCGTAGTGGCCGTCAACATGCTCGACGTAGCTGCGCGACGCGGCGTTACGATCGATATAGCGAAGTTGCAAAGCCGGCTGAACGTTCCGGTGGTCGCGATCCAGGCAAATCGAGCCAAGGGACTGCCGGAACTGAAAGCGGCCCTTGCCGATGTCGTAAAACATCGGCCGCGCGTCGATGCGTCGCTTTTTCCCGAACCGTTTGAGACCGAAGTCCGCCAGTTGCAAGGGTTTTTGGCCACCAAAGGCTGCCACGCTACGACGTGTGCCTGTGGCTGCAACCCGGCGGTGAAGCCCGACGCTGCCGCTGCCGCGATGAATGCCTCGGCATCCGTCGCAGTTGCCGCCGCACGGCCGACGTTGCCGCCCGCTTTGGTGCGGCGGCTGCTCTTGGACGTTAGCGGCTACTTCAAAGACACCTTGCTGCCGAATGCCGACGAGCAGTTTCTTGGCCCGCTCCGTGCGGCCCGAGAGCGGATCGAGGCGGCCGGATGTCCCATCCCTGGCGTCGAGACCTCCGTTCGCTACGCATGGGCCCGCACCATGCTCCAAGAGGTCGTTACGGAGCCGCACAGCTATCGAGTGACGATCACCGACCGGATCGATCGCCTTTTGACGCATCGCTTCTGGGGTTTGGCCGTTTTTGGCATCGTCATGATGCTGATGTTTCAATCGGTGTTCGTCTGGGCTCGCCCCTTGATGAAGATGATTGAAATTGCCTTCGACGCCTTGGGCGGTCGAGTGGAGGGCCTCATGGCAGAAGGTGCCTTGCGCAGCCTGCTGGTGGACGGCGTGGTTGGCGGAGTTGGCGG
>JANXOJ010000180.1 GCA_025353625.1 Planctomycetota bacterium
GGCCAATTGTCGTTGGCGACCCCGCTGTGGAAAATCGCCCTCTTCCCCTGTCACACTTCCCTCTCCGGTCGGAGGAGAAGGGCTGGGGTGAGGGTAGTAGGTGTTCGCCCGAATTGCATCGGGCGTATACTACTACTACAGGCCGGAGAGGGAAGTGTGACAGGGGAAGAGGGCGATTTTCCACAGCGGGGTCGCCAACGACAATTGGCCGCTATTTGCCACCCTTATTCTTCCTTTTGGGGCTGGCATGGCCGACACCGCTAAGCTTGTGATCGTTCCTATTTAATACGAAGGTATCGACCGGTATGCGGCACTGTCGGCTCGTTGCGGTCCACCGCTGCCCGCATGGGCAGCTACCTGCGGCAAAAACTGCCATCCGATCCCTTCACCATTGCCGTTGCCGTGGAATCGAAGGACGGATACGCACTGGTGGCTATTGAGGCGGCTGATTACGTTATGGAGGCGGCGTTTGGGGACGATTTCGGGGCTCATCGGCAAGGGGTCGTCGATGTAGCTGGGCCAATTTTCCTCTTGGAAGACCGAAAGGACCAACTCCTGGTTGTCGGCGGGGACGCGGAAGCGTTTTACTAGGAGGCCATCGACGTAAAGCTCCCGTTTCCGCGGCTCCCAGATCGGCTTCAGGTCGTCGCGGATTCGGCGCACGACGATCGGCCGGGCATCGCGCCGCGGAAAAATGTGCGGGCTACGAAAGCAGGCTGAGTTGGGTTCGGTCGAAGAATTGCCGAGCGTCCGCGTCGAGTCTTCCATTACCTCCGGCCCCTCTCCCGTGAACGGCAGAGGAGAGTTGATTGCGGCAGCCAACTGGCGGAGCCGTGCTGCGCCGGCGGGCGTGAGGACGAAGGCGGTGGTTTTCAGGAAGTTTAGCCCGTTCGCAGAGCGAAAGGTGCGATGTGGGTCGCCGTAGAGGGAGATTTCTCGACCGTGCTCGACGTAACCTTTCGCGACGAGCCAGCGAAAGTCGCTCGGCGTCATGCCGGCAGCGCGGAGTTCGCCGATTTCAACGGCAAATTCCCATAGGTCGCAGCCTGCTTCCGCCGCATAGTCATAGGCTCGCAGAAGTTGGGCGAGCCCGGCGGCAAGATGCTCCGACCACGGCGCGCCGGACGGATGGGACAAAGAACCTAAAGCCGATTGAGCGGCCAACTCATGGACTGCTTTTTTCTCGATCACGGCGGCGATCCCCCAGGAAGGTTCGGCGGTGTCTGGAGCAAGTTGTTCGTGCTAAGTCCTTGAATTGTCGCGGCGTGCCACAAAAGGGCAATTGATGAAAAACGACGCGCGTGATTCTCGTGCGAAATCCCGCAGAGAAATGCGTAGTCTGAAAAAGTTTACCCGCTACATAGAGGTAGACTGGACACTTGGGTGAACGACGCGTTTAGCGCGCGGCTAACGAACCCTGCCGAGCAAGATGAGCGCGTTAAAGTTTACCGTGCTTGGGCAGGCTTTGCCGCCGACTTTTCGGTCGGCTTGGCTTCGGGCGTGCCCGGCGGTAAATCGCACGGTGCAAAGACGCGCTCGTCGTAGGTTACCAGGGCCCGGGCCGCTTGTGCGGCGGCAGCGATCTCGCGGGTGGTCATTGAGGAAAGATAGCTCTGGTAGTGCGATGAATTAAAAAGGCCGTCGATGCACTCGACCGCCCGGACGATCTGCGGCTCTTCCAGGCGGCTATCCGGCAAGGCGACGAGCAGCCATTCGAGCATGTGGCCGGTGGAGGAAATTGCCGTCGCGTAATCGCGGTTGGATGCCCGTCCCCAACTGCCATCCGTATTTTGGGTCTGATAGGCAAAGTCGATCGCTTCGTTGACGTACTGATTGGCACGGTCCCGATCGCCGTCGAGTTTCTTTTCGTCGAGGCGGAAACGCGTCAAGGCGCAGCTTATGCCCAACAGGCGGTTCGTGAAGGCATGCGGCAGATTTCCCAGCGGGCGGTTCAACTCTTCGGCGACAACGCGGTCGAGCGTCCACTCTTCGCCGAGGTTGTTTTTCCAGGAACGCTCGCCAGCATAATAGGCCAAGGCGACGAGTTTGGTCGACATATCGGTGCCTGCACGGCAGGTGAGCTTCTCGTATTCAATCGTATCGGCAACCGTCCGAACCGTCTTGCCCGATCGCGCCGGATATTCGGGCGGAACGTGCGACAGTGCCAGTACGGCGGCCAACTGCGAAGGCTGGTCCTGGAAACCGTAACCGACGCGAGCCGTAAGATGGCCATCGCTCAACGTCATCGGCTCGTTGCCGCCGCAGGCCATGTCCCAGCAAAGGCAAGTGATGCCGTTCACCTTCTGGCCGGAGTTGGCGTTGTCGGTAACCATTGTCGCACAGCCGAAAGCATGACAGTAATGCAGGACGTCCGTGCAACTGTTCTGCTGCGTATTGAAGGGCTGCTGGCGAAGTGACGCAAGCGTCTTGCGAACGCGATCGCGGAGGGGCGTTAGCGATGGATTGAGGGTCTTAAAGGCCACGGCCGCCTTGGGCAGCAGTTTGGGTGCCGCCGGTTCGAGCTTTTCGGTTGCAGGCGCGTCTGCGTTTTTGTCGCTGCCCTCACTCTTCGCGGCTTTCGGTTTGGAATCGGCTGCGAAAGTGGTGCCTGCGGAAGGTATTAACAGCAGACCCACCAACAGACTGACGAACGCGGGACGAAGTTGAGCCAACATGATGATCTCTCCTATGAATCTGAACTGCGTAGGTAGTTTCGTCGAGCAGCACGAATGGCACGGTCGGCTATACCCCAGCAAAAGGCTGGTGCTTTCATACGGTGGGTCTTCGCTGCGCTCGACACCACGTTGCTTACCTGGAATTTGCGTTTAGGGGGTGTCGCGGCTGCTTTCACCCCGGCCCCTCTCCCGCCTACGGCGAGGGGAGATATTACTCACGGGCCGGCAGTGGCTTTTGTCGGGGGACGGGCTGCGGTGGGTGTCGGCTGATCGTGTCGCGGGCGGCTAATGAAAAAACCACCGGGCGTGCCGCGCTGGACGATTGAGTGTTCCTGTGCGCCGCAACCATACTTATTGCCTGCACCATAGTTCACGAGAAAACTAAAATTTCCGCCGCACTGCAAGGGGTCGTGGTAAGTCAACGTCGATGCCGA
>JANXOJ010000191.1 GCA_025353625.1 Planctomycetota bacterium
TGGTCGCTTATGGGGACAATTCTAATGGCGCAAGACACCTGGAAGGGGAGTGCGTTGGCTGCCGTCGCTTATCCTTTGAGCCACGAATGCTCAAGCTAGGTCTTCTCACTCGCGACGTCTCTTGAAAAGCAGTGGCGAGCCGTCGCACTCCCAAGGCCGGAAATCAGCGACCGATCAGACATTGTGATTCCCGCGCAGATAGGCATTCTCCTGTGCTTTCCACATCCATTGCCCCCAAAAATAGCCGCCGATGGGGAATCCAATCAATCCGAAGCCGAGAAATATCGGCCACTGCTCCCAGCCCTTGGACCAAGCCATGAAAATGGACCACATCAGCCCGGTCAGAATTCCCCAGGTTGCAACGCCAAATATCCATACGAATCGCTGGCGACCTGCCTGCCGCGTTTTTGCCCACATTTCAAGTTGTTTGTCGTTCATTCGCGTCGTATTTTCTCCCGCAATGGCTTTTGGATTGGATTGCCACATCGGCCCTCCCATTTCTGATACGCGGGTGCCACCCGGCTGTTACAACGTTCGTTTCGTAACATTCGCCCATTGCGCCCGTATATGGCTTCCAGCACGGGCGGTCGGGCGATGCGAAGAAGCGTTTCATTGCCCTTTCAATCGTCTACATACACAATTCAAGCAAAGGGAAAGACAAAATGAAGATGATTTATCGCACGTCGCTGGCGACCCTATTATTGATTGTCGGATTTGTGAATTGCGGATGGGCCGAGCAACCTACGCGGCTTCCGATCAACGACGCGGAGCTTAATAAACTGTTGGAGACGGAGTACTACGGCGTCTACATGCAAGGAAAGAAAGTCGGCTGGGTTCGGGATGAAACGAGCTTGTCCGGCGGCGCGGATCCTACTTACGTCTTCAAATCGGAGCTCACCATGAGAATTCTCATTGCCGGTGCGGCAATGGAGCGGCGGTGTTACTCGGTCGTGGAATTCGACGGCAAGTCGCCCTATGCGTTTCGTGGCGGCATAAACCGGATGGCCGATGGCAAGATTGAAAGCGAGATCGTCGTTCATCGCGTACCCCAGGGCTTCGAGGCCGTCGTTAGCAACGATGGGAAGAAATTCCGCAAGGCGTTTGCGGCTCCAAACTATACGCTCGCCGATCGCGTCGCGACCGTGACGTGGCTGCGGCAAGGGGCCAAGCCCGGCGAGAGCATCGTCACGCGAGGTTTCAACTTTGACGATCTCCGCGTGGAGCTAACGCGGAATCGTCTTACCGATCAGAAAGATACTTTAGTTCGCGGCCAGAAGGTTCCTTGCCAGGCGGTTGAAACGTGCAAGGTGGACGATAAATTTCCCGGCCTGGAATGTTACGATCCGCGAAATCAGAAAACCTTATTGGCTATTCTGCCGGGCCTGATGGAAATTCGAGCGGAAGATGAAAAGGTCGCCACAATCATCGAGTCCGGCCCCGACCTTTTTGTGAACACCAAGATCAAGACGGATCGAACCCTTGGGGAGTCGACGAGCATCGCCGGCCTGGAAATTGAAACCGTCGGAGCGCACGATTTGCTTCTCGTCGATCAGCCCGGCCAGGAAGTCGCTCGCACTCCAGTGGGAGAATACATCCTCAAGTTGGGGCGGCTTGGTCCGGCCTCGATCAAAGCAGAGCCTCGCGATATCGCGGAGGCCCTGAAGGAAACGACCTCCTGCCCGCTGAGCGATCCCAAGATTCGCGAACTGGCGCGGCAAGCGGTCGGCAATGCCAAGATGCCGAAGGAGAAAGTGGAACGCCTCGTTCATTTTGTGGCCCGGTACATCAACTACGATATTTCCGCCAATCCCATGACCGTGGAGCAACTTATCGCAACGCGGAAGGGCAAGTGCGGCGACTTCGCGGGATTGTTTGCTCTCCTCGCACGATCCGAAGGAATTCCGACGCGCGTTGTGTCGGGGTTCTACTACCTGGGCGATCGCGAGCGGGCGTTTGCCGGCCATGCCTGGAACGACGTCGACTTGGATGGCCGTTGGATTGCCGTCGATCCGACGCTCGACGAGGTGGAGCTCGACGGGGCCCACATTCACCTGGAAGAGAGCCCGTTTGCCGCTTCGTCGCACGGCCTTGCCAAGCTCAAGGTGAGGAAGATCGAGTATGCCAAGCAACAGTACCTAAGCAAGCAAGGTACGTTTGCCTTGCAGGTTCCGCAGGGTACTTGGCGGAAGACAACGCAGCCATTAAACCCGGTCGCGGAGGTTGCCTACGCGCACAAGTCCGGCGACGCCTTCGCTATGATCATTGCCGAACAGCACTATGTGCCGCTGTTTCACACACCGCAAAATCTGAAGTTATCCGATCTCAGAAAGGCCTTTCTCGACAACATCCGTTCATTCGACCCCAAGGCCAAGATCATTCGCGAGGAATCGAAAAAGATTCAGGGCCAGGACGCACTGACGATCGTGCTGGAAGTCGAAACGCAAGGACAGTCGTTGACCTATGAAGTCCTTTTGTACTCGGCCAACGCCACAAGCATTCAAATCTTCACCTGGACCACGCGACCGCGCTACGCGGAACTGCAACCCGATTTGGAAGCGTTTTTGAGTGCATTGGAAATTCTGAAAGGAACGAAGAAGGAATAGGGGAAGGTGCCAGCCACGAATGGCACTCTCGCGACTATTTTTATTTCGTGGCTGCGACCGTTGTTTTCTCGAGCGCAAAAACGCCGTCAACCAAGGTTTTCGGCAGCCGTTCGGGGACGTCTCGATGCCGTGCACTTGACTGCCTTAGATCTCAACCTTTGTCCTCGGCCAATTGTGCAACTAGTCGCGAAAGTTTAGTGCGGACCGACTCGAGCGTGTAGGGGTCGTCGGGATGCTGCGGTGCCCCTACTTTCTCGAAGTATGGCCGCTCGCACATGATGCGTCCCCATTGGACATCGGCGTTACGGACAAGCTCTCTCAGTTCAAACTCGGAGTCGAGAATCTGTTGGCAGTAGTTCTTCAAAACCGCGAGCGGATGATCGAAATCGTTGAGCAAGAACTCGCTGCCCGTCACGTCGCGGAGCAGCAAAGCTCCCAACGCTCCTCCGCCGTCGATCAGGTGAGTATTGAGCCAACTTTCAATCTGCAACGACGCCTGTTGCAGCGGCGAGACCGGCGACTGTCCCTTCATTGCGCCCGAGCCGGCCATTCGCCCGACCGCTGCTTCCAGCGTAAACTTCATCTGCTTGCGGATTTCCCGCTGTATCTCGGCGTTGTGCTCGGCTTGTTGCTCTTTTGGGCCGTCGCTCATGGCGGTCTCTCCGACTGGGCTAATCTTGCACGAACAAGGCGCGGTTTATTCCAACTTCCTCCGTCGCTTCCGAGCGTTCGGAAGTTCAGCGAGCTATGAGGATGACGATCGACCGGCCGCCGACGCTGATTGTTGCCTGATCGGTAAGCGGCGTTTCGCGGCCCCCTTCACAGATATCCTCCGGCGACGCCAGCGAGGTATTGGCCGCCGCGTGCCATTTCATGCCGGCTGTGGGCGGGGATGGCAGCTCGAAATCGAGCGATTCCCAATGCATATTCATAGCCACGTAGACCACGTCCATCGCGTCTCCGCCCATCCCCCCTCCGGCCGTCGCGATGCGGTGGAACGCCAGCACGCGATTGCCCGGCGACCAATCGGCGCGCCACGCTCGGGTGCCGTGCCAGTTGACGTCCGGCGCGCCGGTGCCAGGGTGCAGCACGTTCCGCAGCGCGGGGTGCCGTTTCCGGAACTGGATCATCAGCCGAGAGAAGCGAAGCAGCTCGGCATTCTCGCTCACTAGGTCCCAATCGAGCCAGGCGAGCGGATTGTCCTGGCAGTACGTGTTGTTGTTTCCTTGCTGCGTCTGACCGCACTCGTCGCCCATCAGCAGCATGGGCACGCCCTGGCTGACCAGCAGCATCGCGAGCGCGTTCTTGATCTGGCGGCGGCGAAGGGCAAGGATGCCCGGGTCGTGGGTTGGTCCTTCGGCCCCGCAGTTCCAGGAGTTGTTGTCGTTGGCACCGTCGCAGTTTCCTTCGCCGTTGTCCAGGTTGTGTTTTTCGTTGTAGGCGACCATGTCCGCGAGCGTGAAGCCGTCATGGCAGGTGATGAAGTTGATGGAGGCCGTTGCTCCGCGGCCGTAATAAAGATCGGGCGAGCCGACAAGCCGCGCGGCCATTTCGCCGACCTGGCCCTCGTCGCCCTTGAGGAATTTGCGGACGCAGTCGCGGAACTTCCCGTTCCACTCGGCCCAGCGGCCATAGGCGGGGAAGCAGCCGACCTGGTACAGCCCGCCGGCGTCCCAAGCTTCGGCGATCAGCTTCGTGCGTCCCAGAATCGGATCGCCTGCCAAGAGTTCGAGCAACGGCGGGTTGTTGAGCGGAGCTCCGTCGGGCGCGCGGCCCAGGATGCTGGCCAGATCGAAGCGAAATCCGTCGATGTGATACTCGGCGACCCAGTGGCGGAGGCACTCGACCACAAAATTCCGCACGACTGGGTTATTGCAATTGAAGGTGTTGCCGCAGCCGCTGAAATTGTAGTAAAAACCTTCCGGCGTGAGCATGTAATAGGTCCGATTGTCCAGCCCGCGGAACGAGATGGAGGGCCCCTGCTCATTGCCTTCGGCCGTGTGATTGAATACGACGTCGAGGATGACTTCGATGCCGC
>JANXOJ010000678.1 GCA_025353625.1 Planctomycetota bacterium
GACGCTGCAAACAGAGATTGCCGCCTGGTCAATCCGCGTGAACAAAAAACAACGAGCTGTCGATTGGCAATTCACCATCGGAAAAGCAAGGATCAAGTTGAAGCGGCTCTATCCAAAGATTTAGCCTGGACGAGGCACTAGGCAGGCTGCTATAATCCAGCGAGTTCCCTCCTTGTGTGGCTTTCATTGCCCGCTTTCAACCCAATTTGAGGCAGCGTTCCGTCTTTGACGGACACGAGTTTACCGCCGTAAGCGAATTCGCCGATCGATCGGGAAGCTACTGCTGCTTTAATTTGTACATTGCGATCTCTTTCTTGAGACGCGAGCGAAACTCTGCGGCAAAGTATTACGCGCACTTCGTCCGCCGCATTCAATCCCCTGTTAATGGGCCGACTCTCAGGAAAGTCGTGAAAAATGAACTGTCTAATGCGATGCACCGCAGTCGTTTTTCTTGCAACCGCTGCGATCCTTGTCGCTTCCGACGCACTGGCGGCGAACCCGACCTGGCAGGTTTCCAGCGGCGACTGGTCGACGGCCGCGAACTGGAGCGGATCGATTCTGCCAACCGGGACCGATACGGCCTACGTTATCAACGGCGGCACCGTCACCGTCACGCTCGCCGGCCCGACGTGCTTCGATCTGAAGTTGGGCGGGTCTGCCGGGAGCGGCACGATGAGGATGACTGCCGGAAGCCTTTTGGTCGTCCACCAGGAATTCGTAGGGGACGCTGGAACGAGCAGCTTTACGCAGTCGGGTGGAACGAACGTGGTCTCGTCCGACATGTCATTGGGAACAAACACCGGCGATTTCGGAACTTACAACCTGAGCGGGAGCGGCGTGCTTTCCACTGCAGGTATTGAGTACATCGGCGTCTCGGGAGTCGGCAGCTTCACGCAAACGGGCGGAGCCAATTCGGTATCCAATGGGATCCGTCTCGCCGATAGCCCCAGTTCTTCGGGAACCTACAATCTCAATGGCGGTACGCTCAGTCTTTCCGCCTTAACCCAGGGCAGCGGCAGCGCGGCCTTCAATTTCAACGGAGGAACATTCCAGGCGGGATCGACTTTCGCTACCAGCATGCCCATCGTTTTTAGCACGACGGCAAGCAAGTTCGACACCCGTAGCAACACTTTGACGCTCATCGGCAACCTTAGCGGCAGCGGCGGCCTAATCAAGGTCGGTTCGGGGATATTGGCTTTGGGCGGCTCGAACACCTATACGGGCCTTACGTCGATCAACGCCGGCACGCTGAGTTTGACCCACTCGGCCGCCTTGGCCGGGAATGGCAATATCACCTTTGGCGGTGGAACTCTTCAATTCACCGCTAGCAATAGTCGGGATTATGGCGGTCAAATTATTAACAGTTCCAGTCCTATCCGTGTCGATACCAATGGCCAAAGCGTGAACTTCGTGGGTGCCGTGCAGAGCTCCAACACCGTCGGACTGACCAAGAGCGGCTCCGGCACGCTGACCCTTTCGGCCTCGAACGGTTACACGGGCACAACGCTCGTCTCCGGCGGCACGCTGCTTCTGGCGAACATCAACGCAGCTTCGCGCAGCACGGTGGACACCAGCGGCACGGGTGCCATCAGTTTCGACTCGCTTGCCGGCGAAAACTTCGGCGGCCTGCAAGGATCCGGAAACCTATCGCTCAG
>JANXOJ010000266.1 GCA_025353625.1 Planctomycetota bacterium
CTTTACGGTATTCGTAACTCCGTAACCGTTCACGGGGTTCTTGCCTAGTCATGCCTGCCTGAACCCCTCAGCGGCAGGCTGACTATTGTTAATCCTGATCGTGGAATTTCCGCTTGTCAAGTGCCCCCCCAAGAAATTCGCGGAATTCTGCTTTGGGGACCCGGCGGTTGGTCTTGTTCCTGCGGCGTAGGATGCGTATCTTTCGCCCCATGAAGCTGCGGGAGAAAAGCCACGATTCCGAACATCATGCGTTGGTCCAGCGCATAGCCAAGCTGGAAGAGGCGCTGTTCGGAGCGAACGAACGAATCGCGACGCTGGAAGGGGAAAACGCACGGCTTCGCGAGGAGAACGTCCTTCTCAAGCAGCAATTGGCCGCCGCGCGGAAGGACTCCTCGACTTCGTCCAAACCGCCCTCCAGCGATATGGTCAAACCGCCGAAGCCGCCACCCAGGGATGGCAAGAAGCGCAAGCTTGGCGCGCAGCCGGGACATGAGCAACACCTTCGATCCCCGTTTCCGCCCGAGGCCGTCAACAAGTTCGTTCCCTACACGCTCGATGGTTGCCCCGATTGTGGCGGCTCGCTTCGGCTTTCCAAGCGTTCGCCCGACGTTTTGCAACAGGTGGAAATCACCGCCGCGCCGACCATCGTCACAGAGCATCAGGGGTTGGCCTACTGGTGCCCGCACTGCCAAAAATTCCACTATGCCCCGCTGCCGGAACCGGTGGTCAAGTCGGGCCTCTTCGGCCCGCGGCTGACGGCCCTGGTCGCCTTTATGAAGGGTGTCTGCCACGCCTCTTTTTCCACCATCCGCAAGTTTCTGCGCGACGTGGTGCAGGTGGACATCTCGCGCGGCTACTTGGCCAAGCTGATTGCCAAAGTAAGCGAGTCGTTGGCCGGGGCCTACGCCGAATTGTTCGAGCGGCTGCCGACTGAAGCGTCCCTCAACGTGGACGAGACGGGGCACAAAGAGAACCGGCAGAAATTCTGGACGTGGTGTTTCCGCGCCCGACTCTACACCTTGTTCCGCATCGACAAGTCGCGCGGCTCGAAGGTCTTGATCGAGGTGCTGGGCAGGGAGTTCAACGGCGTGTTGGGCTGCGATTACTTCAGTGCCTACCGCAAGTACATGCGGGTGTTCGACGTGCTGGTGCAATTCTGCATGGCCCACCTGATCCGCGACGTGAAGTTCCTGCTGACGCTGCCCAGTCGAGAGGACCAGGCTTATGGCCAGCGAGTGCGGGATGCGTTGCGGGAACTGTTTGCCGTAATCCACCGCCGTGAGCAGATGACTGCGGCCGGTTTTCAGAAAGCATTGGAAGCGGCGCGGGACCAGGTGTTGAACGCCGCCACAACCTACGTGCCGGATACGAAACATGCTCGGAACCTGGCCAAACGCTTCCGTGAGCATGGCGAGGCGTACTTCCGCTTCGTCACCACGCCCGGCATCGAGCCGACCAACAATTTGGCCGAACAAGCGATTCGCTTTGTGGTCATCGACCGGCGGATTACCCAGGGGACGCGGAGCGAGACAGGCCGCCGCTGGTGCGAGCGGATCTGGACGGTGATTGCCACTTGCGCCCAGCAGGGTCGATCCGCTTTTCAATTTGTCCTGGATTCGATTCATGCCTACCTCGCAGGTACGTCGTTGCCTTCTCTGCTGCCGTTCGGCCCCTGATCAGCCGTCTCTTCCCCACCGTTTTCCGCGATTTCCCTGGTTTCGTGACCAGCCTGTCTCAGAATCCGTGAACGGCTACTCACTCGACTCGTCCGAGTGCCGTCCAATCGTCTTCTACGCCGGCCAAGTCACCGAGCATTCCCACACGCCCGCTTCGTGCCAATCGCGGAGTCGACGCCAACAAGTCATGCCAAAACCGCAGCCAACTCTTGCGGTAGGTATTCCCAGCGGCAACCCGTACGCGGCACGAATAGAATGCTTGTGAGCGCAGCTCGATCTGAAATCGGCGGCCGACCACCCTCGGGCTTCGGCTCGGCAGACGGCAAAAGTGGTTCGATGCGATTCCATAGCGCATCCGTGAGCAGCGGTTTACCCCTTCGCGCGCTGACCTCCAAGCTCCGTTGGTCGCCCCCACCTTTGCTGTAGGCGTCTTCCGCGAACGTGCGGAGGGGTGCACGCCTCCGCTGGTTGGCAATCTGCGGTTTGCGGACGAGGTGCGATACACCTCCGCACCGAAAGACACGAACCGCATTGGTGAACTCTAGCCTCAATGGCCCCAACGGTGGGTTGTGGTAGCTCTGGGCTTCGTGCGGCCCGTTCCGGCAACGGCGTGGCAACACGGCGGGCACAGCGGGCCGTGCGGGGTAGACTGCGGAAGCGGCCACCCTCGGCTTCCTTGAGCTTGGTCGTCACCGGCGCTCGGCCATCTCTCCCCCGGCCATTCCCCTCCGCCAGCGACGTGCCATCCCCATTCTGGCCGCCAGCACTTTCGTGATTCTCGGCGTTCAGCTAATTCGCCGAAATGATTCACGGATTGGACTGCGCCATGCATGACTCCACGACAAAGGAGATTTGCATGACCAGCCACGACCTTTCGTATGGTATAGAAATCGAAACAATAGCCCCAGACAGCGCCGTCCGCAACGACGGCCTGCGAATCGGCCCGCGCCAACACGGCATCCAGGCTCCGTACCTGCCCGCTGGTTGGAAGGCGGAGGCCGACGGTTCGATCAACAACGGCGGCGGTGGTCATAAGTGCGAGATAGTTAGCCCGATTCTCAAAGGGCCAGAA
>JANXOJ010000268.1 GCA_025353625.1 Planctomycetota bacterium
CACCGCCGATGACGCCGCGTATGGCATCTTCCAACTCAAGGACGGCACGCCGTTGCAGTTCAATTCGTCGTGGTGCGTTCGCGTTCGCCGCGATGACTTGCTCACGCTGCACGTGGATGGAACGCACGGCAGCGCGGTCGCCGGACTGCGCGGCTGTCGCGTCCAGCATCGCAGCGTTACTCCTCGACCGGTGTGGAACCCCGACATCGATCAAGCCATCGACTTCTACGATGCCTGGGAGGAAATGCCGTCGAACGTGCTTTACGACAATGCCTTTAAGGTGCAGTGGGAAATGTTCCTGAAGCACGTGGTCAAAGATACGCCGTTCCGCTGGTCGTTGCTGGAAGGTGCCAAAGGAGTGCAGTTGGCCGAGTTGGGCGTACAGTCGTGGCACGAAAAGCGTTGGGTGGATGTGACGCCGCTGGCATAGATTCTTGCCGATCGATAAGGAACGTGGCCATGACCTTGGAAAAATCGAATCCCGTTGCGAGCGAGCGGCTACTTTCGCTCGACGCGCTGCGCGGTTTCGATATGTTCTGGATCGTCGGCGGCGACGGTTTCCTGCGGGTACTCTTCACACTCATCCGCAAGAATTGCTTTCCAAAACTCCTGCCGATGTGGCCGCAAGAACAATTTGAACACGTCGATTGGAACGGCTTTCATTTTGAAGACCTCATCTTTCCGCTGTTTGTTTTTCTCGCTGGCGTGTCGCTGCCGTTTTCGCTCGGCAAGCGAGTCGAAAACGGCGAACATCGGATTCTGCTTTACTGGCGGATTGTCCGCCGCACGGCGTTGCTGGTAATTTTGGGACTAATCTATAACGATGGTGGCCTGCTCACGTTCAAATTTGCCAATATGCGCTATCCGAGCGTCCTAGGGCGGGTTGGGCTGGCCTATGGAATTGCGGCGATCGTCATGCTCAATACCAAAGTTTGCGGTCGAGTCGCCTGGTTGCTAATCTTTCTCTTCGGGTATTGGGCCGCGATGATGTGGATACCCGTGCCGGGTGTTGGGGCCGGCCATCTCGAGCCCGGCGCGAACCTTGCGGATTACATCGATCTTCACGTCCTGCCAGGCCGAACCCATCGCGGCAACGGCGATCCCGAGGGCCTACTCTCAACGGTGACTGCGGTTTCCACGGCCCTCATGGGTCTGTTGGCCGGACAGTGGCTTCGCGACGGCGGGCGAAAGCCGCTCTCCAAGGTGTACGGCCTGTTCGCGGCCGCAGGCGTTTCGCTCGCGTTGGGTGCGGCGTGGGCACCCTGGTTTCCCATCAACAAAAACCTTTGGACCAGCTCGTTCGTCCTTTGGGCAGGCGGTTGGAGCCTGTTGCTGCTGGCACTGTTCTACCTCATCATCGACGTTTGGGGTTGGCGCCGCTGGGCGTTTCCGTTCGTCGTTATCGGGCTCAATCCACTTACCATTTATCTGGCCGACCGCTTCATCGATTTTGGCTGGATTGCCGTTCACGTTTTCCACAACGCGCCCCTGCATCGTTTGCTGCTCCATGAGTGCGGCATCGTACTGGCTTGGCTGCTCGTCTATTTGATGTACCGCGGCAAATTCTTTTTGCGGATTTAGAACCGAAGCCTTCCGATCAGTTGTTTTCTACTGGCAATAGGGTGAGTTCGGTAAGATAATAGTTGCTTGAATTCTAAGTCGTAGTTTGATCGTCCTTCCGTTTGCGTCCCTCCCATGATGATTCCAGCCGGCCAAAAGCCCTTTCAGCGCGGTCAACTCGTCGAAGTTCGCGGCGAAGCCGAGATACGCGCAATGCTGGACGCCGATGGCAAGTACGACGGCGTGCCGTTCATGCCGGAGATGGCCCGATATTGCGGGCGTCGCATTCGCGTTGCGCGCCGCGCCG
>JANXOJ010000280.1 GCA_025353625.1 Planctomycetota bacterium
GCCAAAGGGGTCAGACTGTAAATCTGATGGCAATGCCTTCGAAGGTTCGAATCCTTCACCCCCCATTTTAGGAGTTCATGACGAATTACGAAAGACGAAGCAATGCAAATCGCGATGGAGGCCAAATCTTCCTGACGTGCGGCATTTGCTTTTCGTCGCGTACCCATTGCGGGTGTAGCTCAATGGTAGAGCGGTAGCCTTCCAAGCTACTTACGAGGGTTCGATTCCCTTCACCCGCTTGGCCAGAGGCAGGTATGAGGGTAGGGAATTGGCGACATTTGGCTGCTGTAGCTCAGTTGGTAGAGCGCGTCCTTGGTAAGGACGAGGTCAAGGGTTCAAGTCCCCTCAGCAGCTCTCGGTCAGCCGAATGAGTTTGAGCGCGAGCGGTTGGGGATGATTTGCATCGGTCCTGACTGCCGAGAAAATAGTGTAAGAGATGTTTTTCCTAGGTAGAGCCAGTCCCGGTTTTGGGGTGGCTCTAGGTTGGTCTGATTTGTTTATCGTTACTCGCTAGTGATTGCAGGGAGATAGAATGGCGAAGGAAGTTTTCCAACGTACGAAACCGCACGTCAACGTCGGCACCATTGGCCACATTGATAACGGTAAAACCACGCTAACCGGCGCGATCCTGGCGACCCAGGCCGCCAAAGGGTTGGCCAAGTTCAAAGCCTATTCGGAAATCGCAAAGGGCGGAACCGTCCGCGACTCGACGAAGACGGTGACTATCGCCGTGGCGCACGTCGAATACGAGACCGAAGGCCGACACTACGCCCACATCGACTGTCCGGGCCACGCCGACTTCATTAAGAACATGATCACCGGTGCGGCTCAGATGGACGGCGGTATCCTCGTCGTCTCGGCAGCCGACGGCCCGATGCCGCAAACGCGCGAGCACGTGTTGCTTGCTCGTCAGGTGAACGTGCCGGCCCTCGTGGTGTTCCTCAATAAGATCGACTTGGTCGACGACGCCGAGTTGCTGGAACTGGTCGAGTTGGAAGTCCGCGAGTTGCTCACGAAGTACGGCTTCCCCGGCGACGACATTCCCATCACCCGTGGTAGTGCCTTGCCGGCCTACAACGCCCCGGACGATCCGGCGGCCACGAAGTGCATTGGCGATCTCTTGGCGACGGTCGATGCCTACATTCCCGAGCCGACTCGCGAAGTTGACAAGCCGTTCCTGATGGCGATTGAAGACGTCTTCTCGATCGAAGGCCGCGGCACCGTAGCTACCGGTCGTATCGAGCGCGGCGTCGTCAAGGTGGGTGAGGAAGTCGAAATCGTCGGCTTTGCCCCGCTGTCCCGCAAGACGGTTTGCACCGGCGTGGAAATGTTCAACAAGTCGCTCGATCAGGGCATGGCGGGCGATAACGTCGGCTGCTTGCTTCGCAGTATCAAGCGCGAGGAAATCGAGCGCGGTCAGGTTCTCGCCAAGCCAGGCTCGATCACTCCGCATACTCATTTCGAGGCCGAAGTTTACGTGCTGTCGAAGGAAGAAGGTGGTCGCCATACTCCGTTCTTTAGCGGGTATCGTCCTCAGTTCTACTTCCGCACGACCGACGTCACCGGTTCCGCGAACCTGATGGGCGATGCAGAAATGTGCATGCCCGGCGACAACGTGCGGTTGTCGGTCGAGTTGATCGCGCCGATCGCCATGGACGTCAACGTCCGCTTCGCCATTCGCGAAGGTGGCCGTACGGTCGGTTCCGGTGTGGTAACCAAGGTTGTTAAGTAAGTAAAAATTAGATTGTCAATCGGTCGTTGTAGGCTCAATCGCACGCGGGCAAGCTCGCGGGCACTTGGGCCGAACGGCGGCAAACAGGGGCGTAGCTCAATTGGTAGAGTACCGGTCTCCAAAACCGGGTGTTGCGAGTTCGATTCCCGCCGCCCCTGCCATATCGATGTGCCGGACTTCGAGCAAGCGATGCTTCGGTTCGGTTTGTTGTGAGGGCGGAGGGCTGCAACGATAGTCGCGGCGGTTTGCCCTGGCGGTGTTTTTTACGTTTCCGTGTTTCGCGCTGAGACGGGATGTCTCATAAAGGCGGCAGTAAGTCGTGAGTGCAATAGTCGAAGAATTCTTCCGGGTCGGTGTCTATAAGCGGAGTCAAGGTCGGATTGTCCGGCAGGTGACTTTCGCCGCATTGGCATTGGCCGTTGTCATCGGTTTATTTCGTTTGGCGAACATGCTGCGGGGCTACCCCGGCGTGTCGCCCTTGGTTTGCTACGGCATCCCGGCGGGGCTGGCTGTCTTTGGGTTGTGGGCGGCCTACCGGATCGTTAATTTGCCGGCGTTTGCCGACTTTTTGATTTCCGTGGAAGCCGAGATGAACAAAGTTTCCTGGCCGTCGCGGAGTGAGTTGTTCCGTTCGTCGATCGTCGTATTGTTGATGATCTTTGTGCTGGGCTTCATGCTGGCGGCGTTTGACTTTTGCTGGGTCGCGATCTTCAAGATTATTGGGATTTACTCGTAGTGACAGAGCAACCGCAACATACGTCCGAGTCCCTGCACGATCCGCTCGATCCGGCGCACGACGTTCCGGTTGCGCATGCTGCGGGGGCGCGCTCCTCTGCGCTCGATGCGGTCTTTGCCGCGGGGTCCTCGGGCGAAAGAGTTGCCGGCGAGGCAGCATCGACGGAAGGCATGGCGCAGCTCTTCGAGCAAGCGGCGGAAACGCCGGCAGGACGGAAAGACGAACCGATCGAGTCCCCGGCATCGATGGAGCCAACGGACGATGAGTTGGCTGCCGATGAGCTGGCGACCGACGTGGTCGTAGTGCCAAAGCCTGCGGTCGCACCTAAGCCCGCGAAGCCTAAAGCCAAGGCGGCGGCTCCTGTCGTTGCCGTGGTGGAAGAGCCAAAATCGGAAAGCATGCATTGGTACATTCTCAAGGTGCAGAGCAACCGCGAGGATACGATCCGTGACGGGCTGATGCGCCGCGTGGCGATCCAAGGTCTGGGACGCTTCTTTGGCGACGTTATCGTGCCGACGGAGAAGGTCACTGAATTCAAGGGTGGCAAGAAGCGGGTTATCAAGCGAAAGCTCTACCCCGGCTACATCGTCGTCCACATGGAGATCAACGAAGATACTTGGTTCCTCGTGCGTGAGACGCCAGGCATCGGTGACTTCACCGGTGCCTCGGGCGTGCCAACGCCGATGTTGGACCATGAAGTGGCGCGGATTGTTGCCAAGTCGGAAGAAAAGAGCGAAAAGGCTCCCGAGTTGAAGATCGCCTTCTCCAGCGGCGATAAGGTAAAAATTAACGAAGGCACCTTCGAGAACTTCGAGGGCGAGGTCGATAGCATCGACAAGACCAACGGTCGCGTCACGGTGATGATTTCAATTTTCAACCGCACCACGCCCGTCGAGTTGGAGTATTGGCAGGTCGAAGCGTTGTAGTGGGCCGCAAAACTAGGTTGCAAAAAGCATCCCGGATGGTATCCGGATATAGATTGAACGAGATTCGAGCATGGCGAAAGCATTAGTCAACGAAGTGAAGTTTCAGGTTCCTGGCGGCCAAGCCACCCCGGCCCCACCGGTGGGCACGGCCCTGGGTAAATACGGTATCAACCTCGGCCAGTTTGTGTCGCAATTTAACGACCGCACCAAGGAAGCCGGCGGCATGCCGATTCCCGTCGTGGTCAAGGTTTATAGCGATCGTACGTTCGAGTTCGTCACTAAGAGCCCCCCGGCGGCCGCGCTCTTGAAGAAGGCGGCGGGCATCGCCAAGGGATCGGGCGTGCCGAACAAGGACAAGGTCGGCAAGGTAAGCATGGCGCAGATCGACGACATTATTAAGCTTAAGCAGAATGATCTGGGCTCCGCAAGTCCGGAAGCTGCTCGTCGGCTGATTGCCGGAACGGCTCGCAGCATGGGCTTGGAAGTGATTGAATAACGGAGTGCTGAGTAGGTAGGGTGGTGTCGAGTGCAGTGAAGGCTCGCCACTTTGCCGAGTTTACGCAACGGTGGATCGTCGCAGTACGCGACACCACCTTACAAGAGACGACTAATTTAACCTCTAAAAGTAGGAGGCGACGAAAGTCGCCGATGGACTACGGGAGAAAGTAACGTATGCCGAGAGTTGCAAAACGGATGAAGGCCCTCAGGGCCAAAACGCCCGCCGAGGGAACTATCGTTCCCCTTGCGGATGCCGTCAATCTGCTGAAAACTTTTAATACGACGAAATTCGACCAAACGGTCGAGATCGTGATGCGATTGGGTGTCGATCCCAAGCAGGCCGATCAACTCGTGCGCGGTTCCCTCGTATTGCCTAATGGAATCGGGAAGACGCTCCGCGTGATCGTCTTTGCCAAGGGCGATAAGATCGACGACGCTCGTTCCGCTGGTGCCGATGAAGTTGGCGGGCAGGAACTGGCCGACAAGATCAAGGGCGGCTGGACCGACTTCGACGTCTGCATCGCTGCGCCCGACATGATGGGCGTGGTAGGTCCGTTGGGCAAAGTGCTTGGTCCTCGCGGCTTGATGCCTTCGCCTCGTGCCGGCACCGTTACGCCCGACGTGGCAAAAGTCATCCGCGAATACAAGGCGGGCAAGGTCGAGTTTCGCTGCGATGCGGGCGGAAACGTCCACGCCGTGGTCGGCAAGATGAGTTTTGACGCGGCGAAGCTTCTCGAAAACATCTCGGCTTTCGTCTCGCACGTAACGCACTTGAAGCCGGCGGCGGTCAAAGGCCAGTATATCAAGGGGATTGCCATCAAAGGGACAATGACCCCCGCCCTGCGGATCCCGTCGGCGTAGTAAGCCGGTCGATCGTGCCGGCGGAAGGTGCGATCGGCTGCGGCGTTGATGGTACGCCTTCGGTCGATCTCCCGCACCACTGCCTGCGAAGCAATACAACACACAAATTGAACCAGCAAAGACTCAAGCCATGAGCAAGTACGTTAAGAATCTTGTTGCCGAAGACATCAAGCGGCGGCTGCACAAAGTCAGCGACGCGCTGCTTGTGAACGTCGTCGGTTTGAATGCCAATGCCAATTACAACCTCCGCAAGGAACTGCGGGCCAAAAACGTCAAAGTTCTCGTTGTCAAGAACAGCATGGCTGCTCGGGCGACTGAGGGGACTTCGTTGGCGCGATTGTTTGAGGGAGTAGGAGGCTCCGCTGCAATATGCTGGGGCTGCGAAGATATCGTTGCCCTGTCAAAATCGATTACGGACATCCTGAAAAGCGAGAAGTTTCCCGCGCTACAGCCCCGCGGGGGCGTCATGGATGGCGAACGGATCTCGGCGGATCAGATTGCCGAGGTTGCCAAGTGGCCCAGTCGTGGGGAACAACTGAGCCTGGTTCTCGGCCAAATCCTTTCGACTGGATCGCGATTGAACGGCCAATTGGTCTCCGTCGGAGCCGCTTTGGTAAGTCAAATTGCCGAGAAGGCCAAGGGTAGTGAGGAAGCCGAGGGCAGTGCCGCAGCCGAAGGCAGTGCCGCAGCCGAGGGCAGTGCCGAACCGCAAGCGGGCACGGAGAACGCCGCCGTTCCCGAAGTATCCGCACCGGTAGCCGAGGTAGCTTCTGCTCCTGCCGCCGAGGCGGGGGGAGCTCCTGCCGCGTAGTGCTAAAGTTGTGCCAGGCGATGGGTCATCGTTTGGGCGTGCCGAATCCTCCCCGGTTTCGGTAACAGCACAAATTGTGCCGAAAGCATAATTTTTGCCATTTGGGGACTAACACATTTCAAACTAAGAGTATAGAATCATTGTCATCGACCGTTAGCCGCTAACTGCCGGTTCGAGTGACGCCAAGTGAGAAAGGACTACCTAGCAATGTCAACCGTTGAAGCAACCCGTGAGTACTCCCAAACTACCAAAGATCTGGGCGAAAAGATTGTCGCTCTGACCCTGAAGGAAGCCAAGGAGCTAAGCGATTACCTGGAGCACGTCCACGGCATTAAGCCCGCTGCGGGCGGTGCCGTGATGATGGCTGGTCCTGCTGCCGATGCCGGCCCCGCCAAGGTGGCCGAGGTGCAGACCGAGTTCGATGTGATCATCGAGAGCTACGAAGCCAGCAAGAAGATTGGAATCATCAAGGTGGTTCGTGCCGCCACGAGCTTGGGCTTGAAAGAGGCCAAGGATCTTGTGGAAGCCATCCCCGCCAAGGTCAAGGAAGGCCTCTCGAAGGACGATGCCGAGAAGCTGAAGAAGGAACTGGAAGAAGCCGGTGCCAAGATTGTTATCAAGTAAGCAGGGTAGTTATCCTGTGAGATTGTCACTCGATTGCGCTCGGCTTCACGCTGCATTGCCAGGGCATCCTCGTCCCTAGAGCCCCTTTTATTATGGGGGAAGTGCTTTGCGTGAGTTGTGTTCATACTTGTTGCTTTCCCGCACCCCTGGGGCCAAGGCTGTGGCGCGGTACCATAATGCTGCGGCGCGGTACGGTGGTACCGCGCCGCTTGGCTGTTTCCTACCGATTTTACGCGGGGAATGTCCCGTTTCACCAAGTTTTTTTTCTGTGAGGTGAATGCTATGGCAACATCCGCTCAGCGACGTATTCAGCCGAAGGAAATCCGTCGTTTTGGGAGCCAGCGAGCCCCGCATGGAATCCCCGATCTGACCCAAATCCAAACCCGCGGCTACGATGCGTTCCTGCAACAGGATGCACCCTGGCAGAAGCGCAAGGACCAGGGGATTGAGGGCGTCTTGCGCGAGATATTCCCCGTTGAAAGCTACGACAAGACGCTTCGCCTGGAATACATTCGCTACGACTTGGGCAAGCCGCGCTACGAGCCGGACGAATGTCGGCAATTGCGCCTGACCTACGGTCGTCCGTTCAAGGTCTGGCTCCGCCTGACCAAAGAGCAGCCCATTGAGGAAGAAGTCTATCTCGGCGATATCCCGATCATGCTCGGCGGCGGTGAATTCATCATCAACGGTGCCGAGCGCGTGGTTGTCAACCAACTCCATCGCAGTCCCGGCGTCGATTTCGTGATGGAGATTGAAGGCACGGGCGATCGCCGCATCCACAGTTGCCGCATCATCCCGGAGCGCGGCAGTTGGATCGAGTTAAACGTCACGCGCAAGGAAAGTCTCGCCGTCCGCATCGACCAAAGCGGCAAGTTCTCCATCATGACGCTGCTCAGGGCGATGGACCCCAAGTACGGCGAGGACTCCGCGCTAATGCGAGTCTTCTACGAGACCGAAAAGGTCAAAGTGACCGATAGCCGAGGCGTTGCCAAGATCGAGGGAAAGATGACCGTCGGCGACGTGATCTATCCCGCATCGAGCGAGCGCGCCGGCGAGGTCATCCTCGAAGGCGGTCAGAAGATTACCAAGAACGCCGCCGAATTGATCTGCACGGCCGGTCTGACCGAGATCGAAGTCATGGCCGATCCGAAGAATCCGCTACTGCTGAACTCGCTTGCCGAGGACGCCACCGGCAGCCACGAAGAGGCCCTGCTGCGGATTTATCAGCGGCTTCGACCCGGCAATCCGCCCAACCTCGAAAAGGCCAAGGCCCTCTTCTTCGAGAAGTTCTACGATACGAACCGCTATCGCCTGGGCCGCGTCGGCCGCTTCCGCATCAATCGAAAACTCGCCTTGGATATTCCGGAGACGGAAATGACGTTGCGCGCCGACGACCTGATCGCCGCAATCATCTATCTGAACAAGCTGCGGGCCAACGATCCGGGCGTGGAAATCGACGACATCGACAACCTGGGCAACCGGCGTCTGCGAACGATCGATGAATTGGCGAGCGACGAGTTGCGGAAAGGCTTTCTCAAGCTCCGCCGCACGGTCCAGGAGCGCATGAGCCTCAAGGATATCGAGGACATGACCCCGCGAAGCTTGGTGAATCCCAAGAGCATTTCCGCGGCCATCGAGTATTTTTTTGGTCGCGGCGAGTTGTCGCAGGTGGTCGACCAGACCAATCCGCTGTCAATGCTGACTCACGAACGGCGTCTTTCCGCCCTCGGCCCTGGCGGTTTGAACCGCAAGCGCGCGGGCTTTGAAGTCCGCGACGTTCACATTTCGCACTATGGCCGCATTTGCCCGATTGAAACGCCTGAAGGCACGAACATCGGTCTGATTTCCAGTTTGGCCATTTACGCCGCAGTCGATGAGTATGGATTCCTGGTGACGCCTTATCACAAGGTGAAGAACGGAAAGCTGGAATTCGACAAGGAAGGCAAGGCCCTCACGCAGTGGTTGCGTGCCGATCAGGAGCACGAGGCCCGCTTGGCCCCGGCCGACGCGGTGATCGAGCACGGAAAGCTGATGGGCGACTCGGTGATTGCCCGATATCACGGCGATTTTCAGATGGTGCCTTGCGATCAAGTGCAGTATATCGATGTGGCGCCGAGCCAGATGGTCGGCGTCTCCGCCGGCTTGATCCCCTTCCTCGAGCACGACGACGCCAACCGCGCTTTGATGGGTTCCAACATGCAGCGGCAGGCCGTGCCGCTATTGATTACCGATCCGCCGCTGGTGGCCACCGGCATGGAGACCGAAGCGGCCCGCAATTCCAGCATGATCGTTCGCGCCCGCAGCAAGGGCACGATCACTTACGCCGACGCATGCCGGATCGAGATCGGCAACGACGTCTATAACATGCGGAAGTTCGTCGGTCTCAACGAACGTACCTGCCAGAATCAGAAGCCGATTGTGACCGTGGGCGATAAGGTGGAGAAGGGGCAGGTTCTCGCGGACGGTGCGGCAACTTTCAAAGGCGAGTTGGCCCTAGGCCGCAACGTTCTTGTAGCGTTCATGGCTTGGGACGGATTCAACTTTGAAGACGCCATCATCATTAGCGAAGAACTGGTGCAGAACGACGTCTATACCTCGATCCACATCGAGGAATTCGACATCGAAATTCGCGAAACCAAATTGGGCCGCGAGGAATTCACGCGCGATATTCCCAACGTCAGCGAGAAGATGCTGCGGAATCTCGACGAGGCGGGCATCGTCCGCGTCGGAACCTACGTGCGGCCGGGCGACGTCCTGGTCGGCAAGGTTTCGCCGAAGTCGAAAACCGAACTGACCCCGGAAGAGAAGCTGCTGCATGCCATTTTCGGACGTGCCGGCGAAGACGTCAAGAACGACTCGCTGGAAGTGCCCTCCGGCGTGGAAGGGATCGTCATCGATACGCAGAAGTTCTCGCGCCGCATGAGCCTTACCGAGGACGAGCGGAAGACGTTCGAGGCCGCGCTCAAGGAAGCCGAGCAAGAGGGCAACCAGCACATTGCCGCAGCATTCGGAGATTTCCTCGTGAAGGTCGAGGAGATACTCAAGAAGAAGTTGACCGATGAAGATGGCAGTCCGCTCGTTGAAGGCCGCGATTACCGCAGCGTTGCCGAGCAGGCCCAGTCCTTCAACATCGAGTCGCTCGACATTCGCTCGCCCGAGCGTAAAGCCGCGCTGGAGAAACTGCACAAGCACGAGTGGCTCCTGGTCGAAGCGGCCACGGATGCTCGCGATCGCAAGCTCAACTCGATGAAGCGCGGCGACGAGCTTCGCAGCGGCGTACTGCAGATGGTCAAGGTGTACATTGCCGCCAAGCGCGTGATTTCGGTGGGCGACAAGATGGCGGGCCGCCACGGCAACAAGGGCGTGATCTCCAAGATACTTCCGCGGGAAGACATGCCCTTCCTGGCCGATGGCACCTCAATCCAGATCATGCTCAATCCGCTGGGCGTGCCCAGTCGTATGAACGTGGGCCAGATTCTCGAGACGCACCTCGGCTGGGCCGGGGCCAAGCTCGGGTTCCAGTCGATCACCCCCATTTTCGACGGTGCCACCGAAACCGAGATTCGCCAACTTTTGACCGATGGCGGCCTTTCCAACTCGGGCAAGAGCCAGCTTTACGACGGTCGCTCGGGCGAGGCGTTCGAGCAGACCTCGACGGTCGGCTACATCTACATGCTCAAACTCCACCACTTGGTCGACGACAAGGTACACGCTCGTTCGACGGGCCCGTACTCGCTCATCACGCAGCAGCCGCTGGGCGGCAAGGCGCGTTTCGGCGGTCAGCGTTTTGGAGAAATGGAAGTTTGGGCGTTGGAGGCCTATGGCGCGGCGTACATCCTTCAGGAGTTGCTCACGGTCAAGAGCGACGACGTGGAAGGCCGCACGAAGATTTACGAATCGATGGTCAAGGGCGAAAACACGCTGGAAGCGGGCACCCCGGCCAGCTTCGACGTTTTGACGAACGAAATTCGCGGCCTCGGTTTGAATATGCAGTTGGAAAAAGCAAGGGCGTAACAACGAGATCGTTCGTTGGAACGGACATTGAACCTCGGTCATTGAACCTTGAACATTTAATTGGTTTGGGCAGCACCGAACCCAGGGAGTGTTTCTGTGAGTATCGGCGAAGCGACATACGATCGGATCAATGATTACACGGCGGTCAAGATAAGCTTGGCCCGCCCCCACGATATTCGTAGCTGGTCGTTCGGCGAAGTAAAAAAGCCGGAGACGATCAACTACCGCACGTATCGGCCCGAAAAAGACGGCCTTTTCTGCGAGCGGATATTCGGGCCGGAGAAGGACTGGGAATGCTCGTGCGGCAAGTATCGCGGCATGAAGTACAAGGGGATGATCTGCGATCGTTGCGGGGTGAAAATCACCCACAGTCGCGTCCGTCGCAAGCGGATGGGTCACATCGAACTGGCCGCGCCGGTCGTTCACATCTGGTTCTTCAAAGCGATGCCCAGCCGATTGGGCGCGCTGCTGGCCATGAAGACGACCAGCCTGGAAAAGGTTATTTACTTCCAGGACTACGTCGTCACGCGCACCGGCGATACGCCGTTGAAGCCCCAGCAACTTTTGACGGAGGATGAATACCGCGAAGCCCGCAAGCAGCACGGCGAAGGAACCTTCGACGCGGAAATGGGTGCCGAGGCGATTCGCAAACTGCTCATGGAGCTCGATCTGGTCAAGCTCTCGGTCGATCTTCGCGCCGATCTGGCCGAGACCTCATCGAAGCAAAAGAAGAAGGACTTGATCAACCGGTTGAAGATTGTCGAGGCGATCCGCGATAGCGATAACCGTCCGGAGTGGATGGTTCTGGACGTGATCCCGGTGATTCCTCCCGACCTGCGGCCGCTGGTTCTTCTCGATTCGGGCAACTTCGCCACGAGCGACCTCAACGACCTCTATCGCCGCATCATCAACCGCAATAACCGCTTGAAGAAGCTCGTCGATCTCAATGCGCCGGAAGTCATCATCCGCAACGAAAAGCGGATGTTGCAGCAGTCGGTCGATGCCCTCTTCGACAACAACCGCTGCAAGAGGCCGGTGTTGGGTTCGAGCAATCGTCCGCTCAAGTCGTTGACCGACATGATTAAGGGCAAGCAGGGCCGCTTCCGCGAGAACCTGCTCGGCAAGCGCGTCGACTATTCCGCGCGAAGCGTGATCGTCGTCGGTCCCGCGTTGCGCTTGCATCAATGCGGGTTACCGAAGAAAATCGCATTGGAACTGTACCAGCCGTTCATCATCCGCCGGCTCAAGGAATTGGGCCATGCCGACACGATCAAGTCGGCCAAGAAGATGTTGGAGCGCAAGGACGAAGAGGTCTGGGATATTCTCGAGGAAGTCATTCAGAACCATCCGGTGCTTTTGAATCGCGCCCCCACGTTGCACCGCATGGGCATCCAGGCGTTCGAGCCGACGCTCGTGGAGGGCAACGCCATCAAGTTGCACCCGCTGGTCTGCAAAGGCTTCAACGCCGACTTTGACGGCGACCAGATGGCCGTCCACTTGCCGCTATCGATCGAGGCCCAGGTCGAGGCCCACACGCTGATGATGTCGACGAACAACATCTTCAGCCCGGCCAACGGCGCGCCGATTATCAGCCCGTCGCAAGACGTCGTGATGGGTTGCTACTACATGACCGCCGCGCAGCCGACCGCCAAGGGCGACGGCATGAAGTTCTTCTCGTTCAACGAGGTACATTTGGCCTATCAGTTGGGCAAGGTCGCCACGCACGCGGCCATTGAAGTCCGCCTGCCGGAAGGAAGTTTTCTCAAGGCCGATCCCACGATCAAGCCGGGAATGCTCATTAAGACGACGGTCGGCCGCGTGCAGTTCAACGCCTCGCTCCCCAAGGGCATGCCCTTCTACAATACGGCACTGCGCTCCAAGGATCTCGCCGAAGTGATTTCCGACTGCTACGAAATCCTCGGTCGTCGGGCAACAATCGACTTGCTCGATAGCATGAATCGCGTCGGCTTCCGCTCCAGCACGAGCAGCGGTTTGAGCTTCGCCACGGACGATTTGATCACGCCTCCGACGAAGGGCAAGATCATCCAGGCCGCCGAAAAGAGCGTAGTCCGCATTCACAAGCTCTACCAGCGCGGCATCATCACCGAGGGCGAGCGGTACAACCAGGTACTCGATGCCTGGACGCACGCCCGCGAACAGATCACCTCGGAAATGATGGTCGAAATGGAAAACGACCATCGCCGGCCGGATTACGTCAACCCGGTTTATCTCATGGCCCACTCCGGTGCCCGCGGCGGCGTCGAGCTGAAATACTCCAGCACGCTCAACCCCTCGCGGAAGTTGGCCTTGATGGGCGTCTCGA
>JANXOJ010000283.1 GCA_025353625.1 Planctomycetota bacterium
CCACGAATAGACATTTCCACTCCGCTAAAAAGATACCAAATTTGAAGATTGTCTCCTTTTCGTCCTTCCCAATTTGCAACTATTGATTTTTGAATCGCCTCCATGCAGATCCCCAATCTTTTCAGCCGCACGATCACCCAGGATGTCCGTTTCGGCGGGCCGCAGGCGATGCTTTACGCCACCGGCATGACCGAAGACGACATGCACAAGGCCCAGGTCGGAATCGTCGCCAATTGGTACGACGGAAACCCCTGCAACATGCACCTGAACGAACTCGGTGCCCGCGTGCGGGAAGGGGTGATTGCCGCCGGGATGGTCGGCATGAGGTTCAATACGATCGGCGTCAGCGACGGCATCTCGCAGGGGACCGACGGCATGAGCTACTCGCTCCCCTCGCGCGACCTGATTGCCGACTCCATCGAGACGGTCGTATCGGCCCAATGGTACGATGGGCTGATCGCCATCCCCGGCTGCGACAAGAACATGCCCGGTGCCCTCATCGCGATGGCCCGGCTGAACCGTCCGGGGCTGGTCGTCTACGGCGGCACGATCCACGCCGGCGCGCTGGGGGGCAAGCCGCTCGATATCGTTTCGGCAATGGAGGCTTACGGCGAATTTCTCACCGGCAAGATTACCGACGAACAGCGGAAGGCCATCGTGCGGCACTCGTGCCCCGGTGCCGGGGCGTGCGGAGGCATGTATACGGCGAACACGATGTCGAGCGCGATCGAAGCCTTGGGAATGTCGCTGCCGTATAGTGCTTCGACGCCCGCCGAGATTCCCGAAAAGCTCGATGAATGTTTCCGTGCCGGCGCGGCCATCCGCCACCTGCTGGAACGGGACATCAAGCCGCTGGACATCCTCACCCGCAAGGCATTCGAGAATGCCACAACGATCATTATGGCCCTAGGCGGTTCGACGAACGCCGTGCTGCACTTGATTGCCATGGCCCGAGCGGCGCGGGTGCCGCTGGCGATCGACGACTTCCAAACCTTCAGCAATCGCGTGCCCTACTTGGCCGACCTGCGGCCCAGCGGGCGATTCGTGCAAGAGGACTTGCACCGCGTCGGCGGCGTGCCGGGCGTGATGAAATACCTGCTCAAGCACGGCTACCTTCACGGCGACTGTTTGACGGTCACGGGGAAGACGCTGGCCGAGAACCTGGAATCGCTTCCCGATCTCAAGCCGGGGCAAGAGGTCGTTCGCCCCCTCGAAAACCCCATCCGTCGCGTCGGCCACATCCGCATCCTCAAAGGCTCGCTGGCCCCCGGCGGCGCCGTGGCTAAAATCACCGGTAAGGAAGGCGTCCGCTTCAGCGGCCCCGCGCGGGTTTATGACTCCGAAGAGGAGATGCTCGCTTCGTTGGGGCGAAAAGAGATTCAGCCCGGCGAGGTTGTCGTCATCCGCTACGAAGGCCCGAAAGGGGGCCCCGGCATGCCCGAGATGCTCTCGCCGACCTCGGCAATCGTCGGTGCCGGCTTGGGCGAAACGGTGGCGATGGTCACCGACGGCCGATTCTCCGGCGGCTCGCGGGGCTTCATCGTCGGGCACGTTACGCCGGAGGCCCAAGACGGCGGCCCGATCGCGTTGGTTCGCACCGGCGACCCGATCACCATCGATGCCGAGACGTGCCGCATTGAGCTAGAGCTTAGCGGGGCCGAGCTTGCAAGCCGCTGCGCCGCCTGGACCGCCCCCGCTTTGCGAGCCACGCGCGGCGTACTCTACAAGTACATCCGCTGCGTAAAATCGGCATCCGAAGGCTGCGTAACGGACGAATAGCCTCCCCTTGTCGGTAAGCGAAAGAGGGCTTGTGCTTCCACGGCTTCGGCCTACTTGCGACGTTCATCGCTGTCGCGCGATGCCGGCCGCTGCGGGCCTGTCGCGGCATCGGGCAGGGGCAACAATTGAGATAGCCAACTGCTTTGTCGCGTAGCCGGAACGGCATTGGCCGGAACCGAACTTACCGGCACCAAGGCCTGGATCAAAGCGGCAATCGGCTGCGACTGCGTTGGTGGCGAGCCGAGAAGAACTCGACCGTCGCATACCGCCACGGCACCCGACTTCTCATCGCAACAACCGGCCAGCGTGACGCCGCGGTTATCGAGCCAAAACTGAAGGCCGAGACGGTCGAAACTCAGCGATGCGTTGCCTCGGGCCTGCTCGGTCGCTCGCGCGATGCCGAGATGCGCGGCCAACGACTCGGCGGTTGATGGTCCAATCGTGCCCGGCCCGGCGATGATCCATCCCTCCATTTCTTCCAGGCGACCATGCAGGAACTTGGCTCGCTTCACGGTCGCGTTGGCAACGCCCGTGATCCCATCGAGCGACCGACCGCTGGAAATATGCGCCAGGTCAATGCCGAGCAACTGCCCGCTGAGATCGCCGCACCAGCCGGAGGCCGTTTCATAACTGGAAACGGTGCCGGAGAAGCGGCAGTCCGGGCCGAGCGATTGCAAATCCTTATCGAAGACGGCCAGCAGCCGGCAGGGAATCGCAACGCGACGGGTGTCGAGATCGAATCCATTGCTCGGCGGCGAGACTTGGCGATTGCGCACGATCCGCATTTGGATTGGCTCGGAGGCCGTGCCGCCCGACAGCCGGAAAGACAATCGGGCCTGGATGCCGCCGGGCGTCAGGCCGATACCGCCCTCGACATTTTCGAGGGCATGCGCATCGCCGGCGTCGTGCAATGTAAATTGGTCGGCGGAAAGGCGGACTTCAATCTCCGGCCGGCCATCGCGACATTCCAAGCGGCGGCGCAGCACTTCGCTTAGCCGCTGCCACGATGCGGCCGCGCATTCGGCCTGGGTAACAAAAAGTGCGATCGCCGGCCGCTGCTGGTCGTGCGAGTCGGTCATGGAGGTCCACGTTGCTTCGACCGCCGCACATTGCAGCAGGCATTGGCCGGTTTCCGGGTCGCTCAGCTTGAGGTCTTCGTATCGAACCACACCCGGCGTCAGGTGCTTGAGACTGCCGACGGAGACATCCAGGCCCAACTCGTAGCGTAGCTGCTGCTCTTCGGCTTGACGGTGCCACCGCGTATGCCGCGCGATGCTCCAGCCAATGACCGCGAGCGTAGGCAGCACGCAAAGGCCGAGAAATGCGGCCGTGCAGATTTGGCGTCGAGTTTGGTCGTATAGGGGGAACATCCGTGTTCCTAAGTCAACGTGAGGAGGGTCATCCAGCTACAATTTACTGCAACTTCTTCCTTGCCATCGCATAGAACAAATCGATCCGCTCTTTGATTTCTTCCAGGTTATCGCCACCGAATTTATCGACCACGGCACAGGCGATCTCAAACGCGACTACATTTTCCAAGATGCAGCTTGCCGCAGCCAAGGCGCAGACATCGCTCCGCTCGTAGGCCGCCGACTCCGATTTCTTCGTCTCCAGATTGACCGACTCCAACGGCTTGGCCAACGTGCTGATTGGCTTCTTCGCCACGCGAAGAACGATCGGCTGCGAATTGCTCATGCCCGCTTCCAGCCCGCCAGCGTTGTTGTGCGTCCGCGTGAAGCCAAGCGTCCGCGAGTTCGCTTGGCTGGCGTCGTATTGGATCGGATCGTGGACCATGGAACCCGGCACGCGCGCGGCGTCAAAGCCCATGCCGATCTCGACGCCCTTCATCGCCTGAACTGCCATGACGGCCTGGGCCAAGCGTCCATCGAGCTTCTTATCCCACTGGGTGTGCGTGCCGAGTCCGTAGGGCACGCCTTCAACGCGAATTTCGACGATGCCGCCGAGCGTGTCGCCCGCCTTGCGGCACTCGTCGATCATTTCCGAAATTGCCTGATCTTGGCTAGCGTCGAGCGTGTACATGATACTGCTGTCGCGCGTGGCAATCTGCTCGGCCAGCGTGCCCGGCTTGGGGTCGATCCGCAACGAACCGAGTTGCACCACATAGGCAAAGGCGGTGATTCCCAACGGGGCAAGCATCTGCTTGGCCAACGCGCCGGCGGCAACGCGCGTCGTCGTCTCACGAGCGCTGGCCCGTTCGAGGATTGCGCGAACCGAGGTGAGGTATTTGATCGATCCGCTCAGGTCGCCGTGCCCGGGCCGAGGGCGGATGAGATCCTCCATTTGGTTGATTTTGAAATCGGCGTTGGGGATCATCAGGGCAATCGGGCTGCCGAGCGTGGTTCCGCGCCAGATGCCGGAGAGGATTTCAACGTGATCGGTTTCAATCTTCTGCCGCCCGCCGCGACCGTACCCGCCCTGGCGGCGAACCAACTCGCCATTGATCGCATCGACATTGAGTTGCACCCCGGCCGGAAAGCCATCCACGAGGGCAATCAAGGCCCGGCCATGCGATTCGCCGGCGGTCAGGTATCGTAACATATTGTCGGTCTTAGGATTGCAAGAAAACGGCCACGTTGAGGGACCAGCAGGAAACAGCCCATTCTACCTAGATTTTTGCGGCTCCGATAGGGCGATTTTGGCAAAAACATTCCCGCGTCAAAAAGCAACCGCACGCTGCCCTCCCGGGAGGGAAACAGCGTGCGGCGTACGTTTTAGTAGTATTTCGGCGTCTGCACCTTTTCGGCAGACTGCACCTTTTCGGCAGACTGCACGCGAAGAGTGCCCGCTACTTGATGAACAACATTTCTTGGTAGGTCGGCAGCGGCCAATGATCGTCGGCGACGATGCCTTCGAGTTCGTCGGCCGCTTTGCGGACGGCCAGCATGGCGGGCACGATCTTCGTGCAGTAATACTGGGCTTCCTCCAAGAGACTGCTGCCGCCGTGATGCGACGACACTTTTTCCAAAGCGGCGGTCGAGTCCTGCAAGTCCTTCACCAACGCCGTCACCTTATCGAGCGTGTTGGTGTCGAACGTGTAGCCGACGGCTTTTAGGTTCGCACAGGTCACGGCCAACTCGCCTTGATAGCGAATTGCAGCCGGGAAGATCATCGTCTTGGACATCTCGATGACCAGCTTGGCCTCGACATTGACCGTCTTGACATACTGTTCGAGGAAGATATCCATGCGGCTTTCTGTCTCGCGCTTGCTGAGAACGTTGTACTTCTCGAAGAGAGCAATGACCTCGGGCGTACGCAGCGTCGGCAGTGCATCGATCGTGGTCTTGAGGTTCGGCAGGCCGCGCTTGGCCGCCTCCTGGTGCCAGGCATCGGAATAGCCGTCGCCGTTGAAGACGACCGCGCCGTGCTTGTCGTAGATATCTTTCAACAGCGTCTGCACGGCGGCAGGCAACTTCGCCGCGTCGCCGCCAGTCGCCTTCTCCAATTCGGTCGCCATGAAATCGAGCGACTCGGCCACTATGGTATTCATCGCCACCAGCGGTCCAGCGATCGACTGGGCCGATCCGACGGCGCGGAACTCAAAGCGATTGCCGGTAAAGGCGAAGGGGCTGGTGCGGTTGCGGTCGCCGGCATCCTTGGGCAACGCCGGAAGAATATCGACGCCGACGTTCATCATCCCCTTGCCCTTGGACGATTTGGCACCGCCCGCCTTGATCTGCTCGAATACGTCCGCCAACTGCTCGCCTAAGAAGATCGAGATGATGGCCGGCGGGGCTTCGTTCGCACCCAAGCGATGGTCGTTGCCGGCGTGGGCCACAACGGCTCGCAGCAAGGAAGCATATTTATGCACCGCCCGAATCACCGCGGCGCAAACGACGAGAAACTGCATGTTCGAGTGCGGAGTCGAGCCGGGGTCGAGCATGTTGCCTTGCGTGGAACTTCCCATTGACCAGTTCACGTGCTTGCCGGAACCGTTTACGCCGGCAAACGGCTTCTCGTGCGTCAGACAGGCCATGCCGTATTTCTCGGCTACGCGACGCAGCGTGATCATGGTGAGTTGCTGATGGTCGGTGGCGACGTTGGCCGTCTCGAAAATCGGCGCGATTTCGTACTGCGCCGGGGCAACTTCGTTGTGCCGCGTCTTGATCGGAATGCCCAGCTTGAACATCTCGCGCTCGGCTTCCAGCATGAAGGCCAGCACGCGCTCCGGAATCGCACCAAAGTAGTGATCTTCAAACTCCTGCCCCTTGGGCGGCTTCGCGCCGAAGAGGGTTCGACCGGACGTGTAAAGGTCGGGCCGCGCAAAGTAAAAATTGCGATCGATCAGGAAGTACTCCTGCTCGGGGCCGGCGGTCGAGGACACCATCGCCCCGTCGTTATGGCCAAATAACTTCAAAATCCGCTGCGCTTGAGCGTTCAATGCCTGCATCGAGCGGAGCAACGGGGTTTTCTTATCGAGTGCTTCGCCGGTCCATGAGACGAACGCCGTCGGGATGCAGAGCGTGGTACCGTTGGGGTTTTCCAAGATATATGCCGGACTGGTCACGTCCCAGGCCGTGTAACCGCGGGCCTCAAAGGTGGCGCGAATACCGCCGGAAGGAAAGCTCGAAGCGTCGGGCTCGCCCTGTATGAGCGCGCTGCCCGAGAACTCGGTTACCGCGCCGCCACTTCCATCCGGAGCCAGGAAGCTGTCGTGCTTCTCGGCCGTCAGACCGGTCAAGGGGTAAAAGACGTGGGCGTAGTGCGTTGCACCCTTTTCAATTGCCCAGGACTTGATCGCTGAGGCGACCGTGTCCGCCATCGAGCAATCGAGCTTTTCGCCTCGCTCAATGGTCCGCTTCAGCGACTTGAATACATTTTTCGGGAGGCGTTTTTGCATCTCGGCTAGGCCGAATACGTTGGAACCAAAGAGCTCGCTGGAAGGAGTCTCGGAGAAATTCAAAGGCGGCGAGAGGGGTTTGTAGTTCGTCACCGCGGAGATGGCCTGTAGGCGCGAATTGCTGCCACTCATGTGCTTATTCCAATTTCTACTTGTATTAGGGAAACAAAGGGAGCGCTAGACCCAAACTGTACACGACTAGCCTTACGAAACCAATAGGCCCCTTAACTAGGGGAGCTATACCCCACATTGTAAAAAATGCGACATTTTTGTCTCGGCTGTGCCGGATTGATGTGCAATCGGGAGATTCGCCTCCAGACGTGTGTGATTCGGTGTCGCGCAGCCGATCGATGGTTGGCCGTTCACAACGAGCCACCGCCACGGTTGCCGCATTCCACCGTGCCACCGGTCAATGTGACATTTTTGTCGCACGTCAGCGTCGGTGCGCGTTAGCGCAGCATGAAATTCACAAAGATCCGATCGAAAATTTGCGAACTTTTCTGCGGCGGCCCACACTTTTCAGCCGCGTTGGGCGAGCATTTTAGGTAGACTGAAAAGGCCCCATGGCGTTTTAATTGCCGAACGGAGATAATAGACTCTGCGTTCTGGGTAAGCCGTGGGTGTCGATCCGCGACATTCTTAAACAATCATCTGCATGGCGGTCCATCGATTGGTGGAAAACATCGGCCCGCTCCGGATTGGTTCGTGCATTCGACGAGCAGCCTCGTTCGGGATATGCACGCTCTTTGCGCTGCACATGCTCGCTGCGCCGACCTTCGCGCAGCTCCCCGGCACGGGCTGGCAGTTGCGATTTGCCGACGAGTTCAATCGCTCCTCGCTCGACACGATGAAGTGGAACTACAACTACCCCTGGGGCAACACCCACAACGACAATACTTACGAGTCGCCGGCCAACGTCACCGTCAATAGCGGGCTGCTCAATCTTACTGCCTATCGCGATACCAGTTTCGCGGGCAAGAGTTTCAGTTCCGGGGCGATCAATACCAGCGGCCTGCTCAATGTAACCTACGGCTATATTGAGTCGCGCGAGAAGATGCCGCAGACGGTCGGCACATGGCCCGCGTTTTGGATGCTACAAAACGGCTGGCCGCCGGAGATCGACATTCAGGAGGTTCCCGAGTCGAGCTACGACGACATGTATAACTATTGGACCACCTATCACTATACCAACAGTTCCGGCAATCCGGCGTCCTACGGTTCCGGGCGGCACTATGCGGGCTTTGACCTATCGGCCGATTTTCACAACTATGGCGTAGACTGGGAACCTACGTACATGAAGTTCTATCTTGACGGCACACTCATCAATACCGTCACCGATACCAGTGCCATCTCCCAATCGGCCGCCATGTATCTCATACTGAATTTGGCCGTCGGCGGCTGGCCGGGCGATCCTCCGAGCTGGGCTTCATTTCCGACGAGCTTTCAGACCGATTGGGTCCGAGTCTGGCAAAAGCCAACCGCCACCTTGCGTTCTACCTTTACCCACACCGGCAATGGAAACCAGAATTGGGACGCGGCCGGCAACTGGAACAACGGCTCGCCACAAGTCGGGGCGGAAGAGGCTTTCTTCGGCCCTTTGGCCGGCACCACCGACGTCCGCCTCGACTGGAACATCGGCAGTTCGGGCAGCAGCCGCACCGTCGGCTCGCTCACCTTTCAATCATCGACCAACTACACCATTGGATGGCCGAACAAGAGCCTCATGCTGGCCGATGCCGGCGGAACTTCCTACATCAACGGCTATTATCAAAGCGGCCAAGGGATCATGGCCATCAGCTCTCGCCTCGAACTTTACAACAATACCGAGATTCACAATTTTCTCAACAATCCCATTAGTCTCAATGGCGATATCGTCGGCACCGGCCAACTCTCCGTGATGTATGGCGGCGCGACGATTAACGGCAATGCCACCTATACCGGGGCTACGATTGTCAGCAACAGCGGGAATCTTACCGTCAACGGCCCGATCTCCGCGACACCCAATTTTTGGATATCGACCGGCTCGGCGACCATCAATTCCGGCGGAACGGTCAGTACGTCGGGCTTCTCAAGCATTGGCTATGCAACCGACACGAGCGGTACGCTCAACGTCAACGGCGGATTGCTTTCCGTTAACGGCGACCTCAATGCGGCGGACGTCGCTGGCTCGCGCGGCCTCTTGAAAATCGGCAGCGGGAAAATTCAAGCCGCGACGCTGTTTATCGGCAAGTATGGAACGGCCAGCGGCACGCTGACGCAGAGCGGCGGCAGCGTCACCAACATTCCCGGCGGAGGCGAGTGGCGGATCGGTGGAGCGGGCAGTGCCAGCGATGCGGCGGCGGTGGGTATCTATAATCTTAGCGGCGGAACGCTGGCAACGAGCACCAACTTGCAAGTCGGTGCCTACGGTCGCGGCACCGTAACGCAGACCGGCGGCTCGGCAAACGTTTCTGGATATTTGTCGATCGGCCGCTATGGCGGTGGGGTGGGCACTTACGACCTGAGCAGCGGAAGCGGTACGCTTACCGCCAACGCGCAGCCGTTCTTGATCGTCGCAGAGTCGGGCAACGGCACGCTGCTCGTCGGCGGTAGCTCCACAGTCAACGCGCAATCTCTGGCAATTAGCTACAATGGCGGCACCGGCATCGGCACGCAAACCGGCGGCACCGTCAACGCACCGACCGGCTTGGTGCTGGGGCGCACCGGCGGTAGCGGAATTTACACTCTCTCCGGTGGATCACTCGCGGTCGGTTCCATAACCCGCGGCACCGGCAGCGGCACCTTTAATTTTCACGGCGGCACGCTGCGAGCCACCGCCGACAACGCGACCTTCTTACAAGGGCTTTCGACAGCCAACGTCCAAAACGGCGGTGCTACGATCGACACGAACGGCCATTGGATCACCATCGCACAATCGCTCCTGGCCAGCGGCTCGGGCGGGTTGACCAAGACCGGCTCGGGCTTGCTCACGCTCACCGGCACGAATACCTACACGGGAAAAACGCTGCTCACCGGCGGATCGCTCGGCGCGGCCAACAACTTTAGTCTCGGCTCCGGCAGCGCGGTTTCAATGGCCGGTGCCAATGCAACTTTAATCCTCGCCAACAGTTTTAGTTCCGCCAAGGGCCTCATCGTACCGTCGGGCCAGACCGCCAACCTCGAAGTCGATAACGCCGACTCAGCAACCTGGAGCGGCGCGATCAGCGGCGGAGGAAGCGGCGGGTTTGTCGCGAAGCTCGGCAGCGGCACGCTCGTCGTCAAGGCCGCATCGACTCCCTTGGCCAATACGCACGCGGTATGGGTTCGCGGAGGCACGCTCTTGATTGACAGCGGCGGCTCGCTCACGGTGAGCAATGCCTGGCAAGATGTTGCCGCAAGCACGGGCGACAACGCTACCTTGACCCTCCGCGGCAACGCAACCTTTAGTTCGACCGACGCTTCCGATTTCAATCTGGCCGACAGCGGAGGAACCGGCACGGTCAACGTCGGCGGCTCGGCACTGTTCGCCGTCGGAAATCTCTATATCGGCAAAGACAATGCCAATAATGCTGCCAGCACGGGTATTTTCAATCAGTCGGGCGGTTCCGTCACCGTCCGCAACGTTTTCCAACTCGGCACGAATTCGCACGGCGTCGGAACGTACATTCTCAGCGGCGGATCGCTCACCAGCAGCGTGCCCATCACGCGCGGAACCGGCAGCGGCACGTTCAAATTCAACGGCGGCACGCTGCGCGCCGGCGCGAGCATGCCCAACTTCCTTCAGGGGCTTTCCTCCGCATACGTTCAAAATGGCGGAGCAGTCATTGATACCAACGGTTACAACGCGACCATCGCCCAATCGCTCTTGGCCAGCGGCAGCGGCGGACTGACGAAGCTGGGTGCCGGTACGCTGATACTCAGCGGCCCGGCAAGCACGTTCACCGGCGGAATCACGATATCGGGCGGATCGCTGATTTTCGCAAGCAACCGCGTTTCGGCCGATGGCAGCTCAATGTCGATCGCCGCCGGCGGCACGCTAATTCTCGATTCTGCATCTGCCAGCGGCCCGGCGATCGACGTGCAAGCCGAACCGGTGCCGGAGCCCAGTTCGCTGATGCTCCTTCTCGCAGCGGCTGTCGGAATTGCAGGAATCTTTCGTTCGCGCAGTCGGGCACGTCGAATATAAAACGGTCGCGTTTAGAATCTACCCGATGACCTCACGAGTAAAACAAACACCGGTTGACTCGGCGGACCCAAGCTCAGGAAAGCCCGCCGCGACAACCGGTGATTTGTGGCTGTGAGGAATGGCCCCCACAAACGTTTCAAATATCGTCCAGCCAAAGTTTAACCCTCGGCCAGACCGAATCTTATCGGCTCAAACTTTTCTTGGACTTGGACCGCGATCGATAGCGGCGATAAACGCCCGCACTGCAAAGGCCGGCGAGGACCAAGGCCAGCGTACTCGGCTCGGGCACCGCAACCACCGAACCGCCAGCGACAACCGGTGACGGAACGACCGCACCAGGGCCAACGGGTATACCGAACGTTAGCGTTCCGCCAACATCGATATTTACTGAACCGCCATCAACAAGGGCGTTATTTGAATCCAGGTTGAGGATACCACCGTTGACGAGAGTTCCGCCCGTGAAGTTGCTGGTGCCGGCGAGTACCAACGTTCCGGTGCCGCTCTTGGTTAGGGCGAGGGATTCCGAGAGACCATTGTTGATGGAGCCGCCGAACGTAGTCGAACCGACTTCGGCTACCGTGAGGATATTGATGCCGGTTCCGCCGCTGTTATCGGTGACGAGCCCGGCCGCACCAGAGAGGTACGGCAGCGAGATAACCTGGCTGTTAAGATCGACCGTGCCGGCGGTAGCCGTCAAGCCGCTCGTTCCCAAGGCATTGGCGTTATTTAGGATGACCGATCCGGCAAGTACCGTCGTTCCGCCCGAATAGCTATTCGCCGCGTTGAGCGTCAAGCTGCCGGAGCCGGCCTTCGTCAGTCCGCCACCGACGTTATTGGCAAAGCTCGCGGTGCCAACCGTGGCAAGAACCGATGCGCCGCCGCCATTGAGCGTAACGGTCAAACTGTCTCCGTTCGAGTAGCCGCTGCCGGGATTGGTGATCTGGATGCCGGTAACGACGCCGCCGGAAACCAGTGCCCGTGCAGTGGCACCGACGCCGCTGCCGCCGGCAATCGTGACGATTGGCTCACCTACGTATCCGGAGCCGCTGGAGGTCAATTGGATGCCACTCACACCGCTGGCGCTCGGAGCCACAATCGACTGATTGATGGTAAGGTTGTTGCCGTTGCTGTTGATCGTGCCGCCTTCGGAGTAGACGTTGATGCCACCGCCGAGCGTTTGAATGTAATCGGCCGAACTGGCGGAAGCTTGTAGAGTACCACCGTGGAAGTTGAGGTATCCGGTTCCGGTGCCTTGCTGAACGTAAGGCGTGGAGACAGTTCCCACTCCGAGGTTGACCTCGCCGGTGCCACCGGCCCAGCCGATGTAGAGACCGCCCGCAAGGGTAGCCGTCGCACTGCCGGAGACGTTGAGCACGCCCGTGCCCGCTTCACCGACGAGGAGATGGGTGCCGGCACCCGTTTGGCCGAACGTACCGCCGGACAGATTGTAGAGGCCAAGCCCGCCGGAGTAGCGGCCAACGGACGGATAACCGCCACTCGATGCGGCCCCGCCGGTCTGGTTGAAGACGCCGATGCCATAGGCACCGACTTGGAAGTTCTGACCGGCGGTCGCGAAGACTCCGCCGGACATGTTCACCACGCCATACGAGGTTGCATCCAATGCCGAGCCGGTTCCACCGACTCTCCATTCCCCGCCGCCGACGCCGGAATACTGGACCGTTCCTCCGCTAATGTTGATCGCCCCGACCGACGAAGTACCGTAGGAACCGACATAGAGCCGGGCGACGCTCAGGCTGGTCGAACCGGACATATTGACGACGCCGATGGCATTGGTCTTGCCGATATAGGCATTCTGACCGCTGGCCGTGGCTTTGTTTAGCAGTGTTAGCGTACCGGCACTGCCGGCAAGATCGCTGACGTTGAAATCGCCATTGATCGAAAGTGCCGCAGTGCCTTGCACAATTACGACGGGGGTGTCGCCGGAAACCTGGCCGAGGCTGGAGTAAGCACTCGTCGACAGGCTACCCGTGCCGCCGATCGTTGTTGTACCGGAATGCGGGAAGAAGTTCGTCGCCGTGCCGACGCCTCCCAAGGTTAGCAAACCCGCGCCGTTCTTTTCTAGTACACCCAGACCGGTAACGTTGCCGGGAATTGTAACGCTAAAGCCTTGCGTGTCGATCATCGCGTTCGATGTGTTGGGTGAACTGACGTTCTGACTCGCCGTGAAGGTCAGGTTACCGGCCGCTTGCAACGTCGATGCACCGCCAAAGATGATGACACTCGCCGGGCCGCCCATGGCCGCCTGGCTATTGACGTTCAGCGTTCCGCCGTTAATCTTCGTGCTGACGGTGTACTGGTTCGTTCCGGTTAGCGTCAACATGTTGGCACCCAACTTCACCAAGCCTCCGTTCAAGACCGGGATATTCGAGGCGTAGGTAAAATTGCCGTCCGTGGTGTCGATGCCCACGCTGCCGCCATTGAACTGGGCACCCGTTCCGGTGACGCTAAAGAGCACGTTCAGGCTGTTGGTGTCCCATTCACTGGCACCGGCCACATTGGCAGCAAAAATGCCGCCCGTGTTGAGGACGATATGCGTCAGGTTCGCGGGTACATTCGCGCTGGAAGCGGTTTGCAGTATCCCGCCGTTCACCGTCGTCAAACCGTTGTAGTTGTTGTTGGTGCCGGTCAAAGTGAGTTTACCGCTGCCATTTTTGGTCAGTCCGACGATGGCCGTGCCGCCGTCGGTGATTTGAGCACCGAACGACGTGTTGCCGTTCTGGGCCACGGTCAAGATCGCGGTGCCCGCAGACCCGCTAAGATCGGTAATGACACCCGAGTTGCCGGTAAGGGAACCGACGCTCACGCTGTTGGTGTTCAGATCGAGCGTGCCACTATTCATGGCCAATGCGGCAGCGGTCAAGCCGGTGGAACTTCCCATTTGCAAGATGCCGGCACTAACGGTCGCCGCTCCGGTGAAGGAATTCGACCCGGATAGGGTGAACGTGCCCGCACCGACCTTGGTCAAACCGCCCGAGCCGCTGATATTGCCGGCAAAGAGGGTTGAGGTGGAATCGCCGGTGGTCAACGTGCCGACGCCGAGCGTCACGCTCGTGGTGGGATCGGCGGAAGCGAGCGAGCCAATCTGCTGATTCCAACTATTGAGATCGAAAGTGCTTCCACCCGTCATGGTAACCGGTTGCGTGGCAGGTAGAAAATTCTGCGCGAAATTCAGAGCATCGGGACCGGCAGTTTGCAGCGTGTTGAGGAACGGCACCGAAAGGGCACTGTTCCAAATACGGGCTTCGTCGTAGGTAGCACTCGCTGTGGAGTCTCCCGCAAACTCGGATTGGCCGAGCCAGAAATTGCTCTGCGTCAGCGAGGCGACCGTGTTGGCAGTCGCAAAGGAGCCGCTCTTGGTGAGAATCGACGGATCGCTTGCCTTGGCCACATACCAATTTACCGTGGTACCGGTAGAGTTGGGCGTAAGGGTCAGCGCGATGTGGTACTCCTGGCCCAGCGTGTAGGGAGCGATGGAATCGTTGACGAGCGTGTTTGCCGTGGTCGTGTTAAAGTTAACCTGATCCTGAGCCGCCGCAGTACCGCGCGTCCAAGTCATCGTCAAGTAGTTCGTATTGGCAGAACCAAAGTCGAACACGCGGCTCCAGTTCTGGATTTGGTTCTGCGTCGCCCAGAGTTCGATCGTTGCGCCTCCCGTGGTGGGCAGAAGATTCGAGCCAAGGTTGATATAACCGGCCGCGTGGTTGCCGTTGCCGCCCGCACCGGGCGTCGTAGCACCGGTTGCACTAAGGGCAACGGCACTCGTACCCGCCGTGACGGCCGTACTGCCGCCGACCGAATCGGCCAGCGAGTTATTGAAACTCCAGCGGTGCGCCAAGTTTCCGGCGAGTTGCAGTTTGCCGCCGTTGATCGCGGTGCTACCGACATAGGAGCCGGTCGAAGCAACGATCAGCGTGCCGGGGCCGACCTTCGTTAGCGTGCCGACTCCGCCAACTGCGGCTAGGGGATTGAAGGTAAAGGTCTGGCCGATATCGACGTTGACGTTGCCGACACCATTCAGAGTGAGCGGCATGTAGGCATTGGAATTCACGCCGGCGGCGTTTTGCAGCGTTCCACCCGAGAAGGTGAAGCTGGCGACGCCATTGCCCTTCGATATTTTGGGGGCTTGCAACAATCCTCCACTGAGCAGGTTCACGCTGCCGGTGCCGGTCCCGCTGGCGACGACGAAGCCGGTTGTGGCCGACAAAACGACCGTACCGCCGTTGGAACCGCCGATCGACAGGACGCCCGTGCCATTTTCGCCGATGTCGGCAAAGCCGCCGTTGACGTTCAACGTTCCACCCGTTGCGTTGTAGGTGGTGCTTGCGCCGGCGTTGATGCCCATGCGGAGCCAAGCCCCTGCGGTGACCGTGCCGCCGTCTTGATTGGCGACGCCGGTGCCGGAATCGGTGCGAAAATCGGCAACCGTGAGCGATCCGCCGTGCATGTTCAAGGTGCCCTTGGCCGCCGCGCCAAATCCAAGGTAGAGGTGATTATTGTTGGTGAACGTGGTGCCGCCAATTTGCGTTAGCGTGCCAACACCAACGTTTTGGCCCAAGGTAATGAATTGCGGATTCACGACGGTGGTATTCGCGCTCGTCTGGCTGATCGTGATGCTGCCGGTGCCGTCTAAAACCAAGAGGCCCCTGGCTGCCGTGAGAGTGCCGCCGCTGATGTTCATCGCGCCGGTGCTGCCCGCCGCGTTGGCGACAACAATATCGCTGTTGGTGGCCGTAGACGTAACGTTCAACGCGGAGCCGTCATTTTGCGTGTAGGTGCCGGAATTGCCTGCTGCGTTGCCGATCGTCAAGGTGGGCGCGGTGATCGAGCCGTTCACATTCAGGCTCGGATTCGTTGCGCCGTCAACAGTTGCGGTTACGGTCGGATTGACGATGCCGCCGACATCCACGAACGTCGTGCCGGCTGCTGCGGTGAAGCTGGCCGGGACGTTCGCCGCGCCTTGGAGCAGCAACGTGCCCGCACCGAGGTTCGACAGCGTTCCGCCGGTGACGTTGCCGCCGATGGTCGTCGTGCCGGCCGACGCGATCGACGCGACGACGCCGCCGTTGGCAACGTTGCCGTTGTAGCTGTAGCCGTTATCGGCGCGATTGAAGGATAAAGTAGCACCGGCGACAACCGTCGTCGGGCTATTGGACCCCAAGCGGCCGGCGGCGTCGTTGTTGCCGATTTGCAACGTGCCGCCGCTGACCGTGGTGAGACCCGAGTAAGTGTTGAGTCCGTCGAGAGCCAACAGGCCATTGCCAACCTTGGTCAACTTCATCACGTTGCCGCCGTCGGAAATCACGCCGGCGAAGACGCTGCTGGCGTTGTTGTTGCCGACCGACAGAGTGGGTGTGCCGCCGACGACGCTCGTGACGGTGCCGGTGCCGGAGAGGCCGTTGATCGTCGGGCTAAATGCATTCAAGTCGAGCGTGCCGTTGACGACCACGTTACCGGCCGTGAGGCCCGTTGGAATGGCTGCCGCGTTGCCCAATTGCAAGACGCCCGCGTTGACGCTCGTGGCACCTGAGTAAAGATTTGGCACGGCCAGGATCAAGGTTCCCGGCCCGGCGACCGAGACGCCGCCATTGCCGGCGATCGCCTGGGTGGTCACCTTCACCGCGCCTGCGCCGCCGAAGGTGAGTTGATTTCCCGCATTGGCGACGCCACCTGCGACGGTCAGCGTGCCGGCGGTCGAAGAAATCGTCGACGCGCTACCCAACGTGATTGCGCCGCTGTACGTGTTGTTGCCGCTGACGTTGTTCAGCGCGCCCGCCGGACTAGCTGCCAGCCCCGCGCCATTGAGTGCCAGAGGCACGCCGGCTACGTTGACTCCGGTTTGAAGCTGCAAGGCAGCACCGCTGGTTACCGACGCTCCGGTCGAATTGCCGAGGGCAGCAGCGTTTTGGACGTTGATCGCCCCGGAACCGATCACAACCGGCGACGTGAAGGCATTCGAGGTCTGCAAGGTGACGACGCCGGTGCCGATCATTGTTATGCCGGTCGCGCCGCTGATGCCGCCGGTGCCGCTAACGGTGTAGTTGATGGCACTATTGCTGAACGTGACTGATGTCGGTGTGACGACGCTGCCGAGCACGACGTTCGGATTGGACACCGTGCCGCTGGTGACGCCGTTTATGTCCGTGAAGGCAACCACGGCACCATCGAGGTAGTTCGTGGCCGTGCCGCCGGAGTTGTCGTACCAATTGGTCGCACTGGTATTCCAATTGGAATTCGACGAGCCGTTGCCGTTGTCCTGGCCGGTCCAATTGATCGACTTCACAGTCACTTGCAGAATCAATTGGTTGGGAGTGCCGGCAATCGTGCTAAACGAATAGGACAGCGCGCCGAACCCGCCGCCGAATGCGGTGGCCGGCGAGTTGGTGATCGACCCGGTGTAGTTGATGATGTCGTAGTAGCCGCTGTTGATGTAACCGTTGCCGTTGTTGCCGTTATTGTTCAGGATATTGAACGACGCTAGCGACGTCGGCAACGTCAGGTTGCCGGTCACGCTGACGAGGCTCCCGAGGCCGGGAGTGGCCGAACTTGCACCGGGCGTACCGAGTACGAAGCTCAAATTGACGCCGGAAGCCATGTTGAGGTTCCCGGTACTAAGCGTACCGATGGAAGTCAAGCTGGCTGGAATCAACTTCGTAGAATTGCCCGCCGTGGTGACGCCGCCGCTGACGGTGCCGATGCCGGTCAGGGTCTGCGTCGCGCCCAACGCCAACGCGCTGCCGCTGAGGCCGGAAGCATCGAGCGTTGCCCCGCTGCCGACGTTGATCGTCGGCGAACTTAAAATGTTATTGCCGGTCGCTGCGGAAAGGGCCAACGTGCCACCGCTGATGGTCGTGTTGCCGGTATACGAGTTGGTGGCCGAGAGGAGCATCCTTCCGTTACCGATCTTCACGAGCGACGCGGTGCCGAGATTATTCTGGCGATCTGCCAGCGGAGCGGAGACCGTGAGGTCGGTGCCTCCGCCCGTCGTTGCGACGTTGAAGGTCGTCGTTTGCGCCATGTTGTAGCCCGAGTTCAATCCCGTGGCCGTCATCAACGAGGGCGACGTATTGGCGGTGACGCTTCCTGCGGTCAATTGATACGTGTAAAAGAGATTGCTGAAGCCGCTGCCGCCGGTGAGCGTTCCGCCGCTGAGCGTGACTGGGCCCAAAGCGTTGTTGACGCCGGTCGTGTTGGTCGCGGTTCCACCCGCGTTGATAGCCAGCGATGCAACGACGGCTTCGCTGGCCTGATCGGATCCGCCCATCACGTTGCCCGATACGAATTGCAGCGTTGCGCCATTGTTCACCGTAATCGACCTCGAGCCCAGCTGCGGATTGCCCAAAGCGGATGTCGTGGGGTTTACGGCGACGTTGGCCGCATTGACGGCTAGTGTGCCGGAACCGACGACGACGTTGCCGGCAAACGAACTGCCGGTCGATGTGAGCGTTAACGTGCCGCCGCCGTTCTTCGTTAAACCGCCGGCGGTCGAGTTCGTTGCGATCGCAACGGCATTCGTGCCCGCGCCGGTGCCACCGCCACCGCTGAGGGTGACCGAGGGGGCCGACGTGTATCCGCTGCCTGAGTTCGTAATGATAAAGCTCGTTACTTGGCCGGTAGCCGGGTTGATGACCGCGCTGGCGGTTGCACCGACGCCGCCGCCACCCGAGATCGTAACGACCGGCGGAGCAATATATCCGGAACCACCGGCACTTGCGGTAAGTGCAGTCACGCCGCCCAAGGTGGGTGCGAGGAGGGCCTGGGGAATGGTGATCGCCAAGCCGTTGTCGTTGATGTTGGCCCCGCCGCTATAGATCGTCGCCCGGGTAAGGCCGGAGAAGAACGATGCGTTGGCACCGACTGCCTTCAAGGTGCCGCCGTTGAAATTCAACAGCGACGTGCCGCTGTTGGTGGAAAATCCTTGTGCGGTCAACGTGCCGCCGTTGACGTTGATAATGCCGACATTGGCGGTGCCGCCGGAATTATTGAAACTCGAAACGACGCCGTTTGACGTGAGGCTGCCGGTACCGCTGATCGTGATGATGGATGTCGTTGGGGTTGCATTCGCACCAAAGTTGAGTTGCAGGCCGTTGCCGCCGGTTGAAACCATTGAGCCGCCGGAGACGTTCAGAACGGCGGTTTGGCTCACTCCGCGAGCGACGGTGATCCAGCCGGCGTCCTTCACAAGACCGCCGCTAACTTCGAGGATGCCGTTGCCGCCAACGTCCGCGCCCAAGCCGACCTCATTCATGGAGAGTGTGCCGGCCGAAATGTTGTAATATCCGTAGGCACCGGTGGCAGCACCAATTCTAAAATCTCCGACGTTTCCGCCGCGCGAGACGTTGACCGAGCCGCCGGTCTGATACAAAGCCCCGGCCGCGTTAGCCGCCGTGCCGAGATACAACTGGAAGACGTTCGCGCTGCCGGAAGTATTTAACGTGGCCGGGACGTTGGCCAAGGTGCCGATACTCATCGTTCCCGCAGCGTTGGAACTGATGCCCGCCGTCGAGGGCAAGTTGGTAACTCCGCCGCTGAGGGTCGTGTTGCCGGTGTACGTATTTTGAGCGGAGAGGGTCGCCGTTCCAGCCGACACGACGAGATTGCCCGGCCCCGAAATAACGCCGGAGTATGCCGAGCTTCCCGAGTAGGCGATCTGGACGGTCCCAGCGTTAATGGCCGTGGGGCCGGTGTAGGAGTTCGATCCGGTAAGAATCACCGTTCCGCCACCGCCGTTGCCGGCGGTGAGGCCGTTGGCACCACTGAGGACGGGCGTGAAGGTTAGTGCTCCGCCACCGCCGCCCAGATAGACGGTCGATCCGGTGGGAGTCAAAACGCCCGAGTAGGTGGCCGAGGTTTGTGCGCCTAGCGAGAGCGTGTTGAAAGCACCGGGGACGAGGTTAACGGCTTCAGCATCACTGACGCCGCTGGGGATGGCAATTGCTCCCGTCGAGGCGTTCGATAGGAAGCCGCTACCGAGCCAACCCGTAATCGGGGTCGCGCCATTGTAAATCGTATTACCCAACACCGCGCCGCCGGAGGCGTTAATCGAGCCGGAGGCCGGCACCGCGCTCGTCGTGCTGAAGGCGAGAATACCGCCCGTAATGAGCGATCCGCCCGTATAAGTGTTGGCATTGGAACCGATGAGTGTTGTCGTTCCGGCACCGTTAAAAGTCAACGCCCCCGTGCTGCTGTTTGTGGCAATACTAACCGTGCCCAGCGTCGCCCCCGTGGTGAAAGCACCACCACTAATTGTCGCCGTCGGTGCGCTCGTATAATTGACGCCTGGATTGGTAATCACAATTCCCGTGATCTGTCCGTTGGACATGATTGCTCGGGCGGTCGCACCCGTTCCACCACCGCCGGTAATTTTGATAACTGGCTCACCTTGATATCCAGCACCACTGGTAGTGAGGACAATGCTCGACAGCCCAGAACCCGACGGGGCGAGCAAGCCCTGGCCGATGCTGATGCCGAAACCATTATTGTTGATCGTTCCGCCACCATTCCAAACGAAAGCACCGTTGCCCGCGCCGGCCAATTCCAAACCTTGTAGGAAGGTTGTCGTTGCCGCGCTAGCCCGCAGCGTGCCGCCATTAAAATTGAAGACCGACATCGTCCCGCCCGAGCGGTACGTTGAAGTTGTCGTGATCGTACCGCCCGAAAGATTAACGACACCACCAGCAGTTGCAAAAGCATTGTTGCCGAGGGTAACGCCGTTGACTGCGGTAAGCGATCCAGTGCCGCCCGACAGCATATTGAGTACGCCGTTGCCGTCCTCGCCGACAAAGAAGCGGTTGCCTGCTCCGCTGGCGGTCCATGCGCCGCCGGAGATATTGCCGACACCGAAGCCGCTTGAGTATCGCCCTAAGTCAGTCCAAGTTGCCGTGTTGATGGTGCCTGCCGCCAGATTGATAACTCCCAGGCCATAGGCACCTACTTGAAAGTTTCCCGCACTCGTGGTCGTGCCTGCGGCCTGATTCATATATCCATACGCACCGCTATCGCCGGTGCCACCTTGGCCTCCGATCCGATTATCATTGACATTGCCAATCGTAAACGTTCCACCGAGCATGTTGATGATGCCCGCATTCGTGAAGTTTTTTCCGGCCCAAAGCACGCCTACTGCCACAGTCGCCGTATCCGAGCTGTTGGCTCCGAGATTCAAAATACCGACACCCTGGGCCGCGTTGCTGCCG
>JANXOJ010000290.1 GCA_025353625.1 Planctomycetota bacterium
TCTAAACGCACGCCAATCGCACTATCATCGAGCGTCTTCACAAGGACAGGAACGAATTCCTTCGCGCCTAGTCCGCGAAGGGCCTTGACGGCAATGTAGCGGACACGATCATCCGAATCTGCGACGGACTCAACTATGGCGACGATTGCTTTTGGCTTTAGACTCCGAACCACGTTATGGAAATGTGCGTCCGGAGAATAGGCGCCTTCGTCAATTCCACATAATCTCTTGATCGCACCTAGACGCTGACTGGCATTTCGGGACTTCAAGCCCCGCAGCTTCCACCAAAGCATTTATCACCTCGCATACTCCACTTTTGGGTATTGTTTTCCAATTGCAGATCACACGAAGTGATTTTACGCAGAGGCTGAGGAGGTTGTCAATCAGGTTGCGGAATTCACGCCTGTCGGGCGTGTTGGGCAGAACGGCGAGAAATTGTTTTTGCAGCATTTGCCCAGCGCGCGGCAACGGCTTCCAAGATGTCGCGGACGTAGAGCATCGAGCATCACTTTTCCAATCACCAACCATTGTCGAGAGCCGCATTTTTGACGAGAGCAATTTCAACCGACCACAACCAGAATTCGCCTAAAGTGCAGCTACAAGGAAAGTGGATGAGTACGCTGAGGCGGAGTTTGCACCTAGAAACGGGAGCGACTTTATTCTGCGGTGCATACCGGATTGCAGCTTTGGGTACGACTACTTATGCCCCACATAAAGCGTTGCCACGCCAAACGTATAACGATAAAGCTCGATTTGCGACAGCCCCGCCGTGCGCATCCGCTCGGCCAGTGCCTCGCCTTGCGGAAACTGGCTGACGCTTTGCGGAAGATAGTTATACGCCGACTTACGATTCGATGCCAATGCCTGGCCGATCCGAGGCAGTACGTTGTGGAAATACCAACGATAGAGCGGGCCAATGGGCCAGACCGTGGGTGTCGAAAATTCCAGCACGGCGACGCTCCCGCCCGGCATGCAAACGCGCGCCATTTCGCGAAGCCCCTTGTCGGTATCGCTCACGTTCCGCAGCCCGAAGGCAACGCAGACAATTTGAAACTGGTCGTCGGGGAAGGGAAGCTGCTCGGTGTCGCCCTCCAGCCAGGAGAGATACTCGGCAGCCCCAGCACTTTGCCCCTTTTGATTGGCCAGCACCAGCATGGGATGGCAAAAGTCGGTCCCAACCACGCGGGCCTTGCGGTCGCTTGCCCTCCAGTAGGCCAAGGCTAGGTCGCCGGTGCCGGTACATACATCGAGGATTGGCCCTGCGTTCGGTTGTGGACGGACGCGGCGCACGGTTCGCCACCGCCAATAAAGGTCAACTCCGAACGAGAGTAGATGGTTCATCAAGTCGTATCGCGGCGCGATCTCGCCGAACATCTGGCGGACGCTGTCGGACGATTTATCGAGTTTTTCCGTAGGAAGTTGCGTTTGTGGCATTGGCAGATGGCTCCTTATCGAGAACTCCACGGAAATGTTCCGACTGCATTATAGTCCACTTGCGGGGCTTGAACCAGTTGTCCGCGTAGAGTCCAATCAACCGGTTGTTCGATTCCAAGATTTGCACCAGCCCCGGAAGGGCGAAAGACATAGCGTGGGGCGTGAGTCCCAGGTGGCGACTGTTCCCAGTCCCTCTCCGGAGTTTCCCCATGCCCCATCTTCTCAACGTCTATACCCTGCCCAATCAAGTCGATCCGGAGGAACTTCTTCACGGGACGGTCGTGGTCATCGACGTGCTGCGTTCGACAACGACGATTGTCCATGCCCTGGCTGCCGGGGCACGCGAGGTGATTCCCTGCGCGGAGGTTGAAGAGGCTCGCAAGTTCGCGGCGCAATTGCCGCCCGACGATGCTTTGCTGTGCGGCGAACGCGGCGGGCTGGCCGTGCAAGGGTTCGATCTGGGCAACTCGCCGGACGATTACACCGCGAAAAGAATCGGCGGCAAAACGCTCGTCATCACCACGACCAACGGCACTCGGGCGATGGCCCACGCCCAAACGGCCGAGAGAATCCTTATCGGTGCGTTCGTCAATGTGTCGGCACTGTGCGAGCAGCTTCAAGACTGCGAAAAAATTTATCTGCTCTGCTCCGGCACGGATGGCCAAGTCAGCGATGACGACACCCTCCTCGCCGGAATGATGGTGCAGATGTTGCAGCGGCGCGAGGGTATTGGTTACCTACTCAATGCGCAAGCAGTTGCGGCCCAAAAGATGTGGCTGGATACGTTTGTTCTGCCGCAGGCACAGGAGGCGGAAAGTTTGGAACCGCAGCGTCTGGCGGCAGCCCTGGCCGAAAGCCTTGGCGGCAGAAACCTCGTCGAACTCGGTCTGGACAAGGACATTCTGACTGCCGCCCAAATCGACCGCTTTACCATCGTGCCGGAGTTGGATACGGTAACGTTTAGGATTCGGAGAAAGGGTTCAGTACCGGAGAATAAATAACGGTCGTACTTTCCTAAGAAGGAGGTTGGCGGCATTCTTTCGGCCAATTAAAGTGCAACCGCTAACGCGGCAGCAGCAATTGAACATCATCGCAGTCGATACGATTCCCGGCGTCCATGGTTGTCCAACCAAACAACTCCCCTCTCACGGGCACCGTGTACGCATGGTCGCCGGGATACGCTCGGTCGCCGGGAGGGGAGCAGCAGGCGATAGCGGCCTACTCATGGAGTCATTCTTGGGCAGGATCTGAGTTGAAAATACAGTTTCTAAACCCTCCTCCAGACCTACTTTCCCCAACCTCTCCCATACGCTAGACTTATCGGTTTCCACATTGTTGACTTCAAAGCGGGATAGTTGCCATGGAAATGGACCAGTTGGTCGCACTTTGCAAACGGCGCGGTTTTCTCTTTCAATCGAGCGAGATCTATGGCGGTCTGCAAGGCTTTTGGGACTATGGGCCGATGGGCGTGGAGCTCAAGCGGAACGTCCGCGAGGCATGGTGGCGCGATATGGTGAACGGCCACAACGCGTTGGATGTCCCGCCCGGTGCCCCTTCGACCTACGAAATGGTCGGCCTCGACTGCTCGATCATCATGCACCCACAGGTCTGGAAATGCTCGGGGCATTACGATCTTTTTCACGATTTTATGCAGACCTGCCGCCAGTGCAAGAAGCTAGTTCGAGCGGATCACGTCGCGGAGATGCTGAAGGAATCCGAATGGGTGGCATCCTTGGGCACGGTCCTCACGCGAGGGCCGGACGATAGCCTCCTCGACATCGATGCAGAGGCTTTACTGAAATGGGCAAAATCAAAGGGCAGAAAGGTGGCACCCGGACTCGCCTTGGTACGAAAGCCGGAAGTAACGCTTTCTTGTTTGGTGGAACGGATTGCTAGCAGCCCAAGCGTTCCTTTAGGTAGCGGGGAATTGTTGAGTTACATCGCCACGGAACAACTTGCCGTCACCGGACTACAGGCTCCATGCCCCCACTGTGGCGGAGACCTAACGGAGCCGAGAGAATTCAATTTGATGTTTGAGTCGAATACGGGTGCCGTCCGCGACGACAACAGCAAGGTTTTTCTCCGTCCCGAAACGGCCCAGGGTATTTTCGTCAACTTCAAGAACGTCCTCGATAGTACCCGCGTAAGCATCCCCTTCGGCGTAGCTCAGATCGGCAAGAGTTTTCGCAATGAAATCACGCCGAGGAATTTCACCTTCCGCTCCCGCGAGTTCGAGCAGATGGAAATCGAGTTCTTCTGCCGGCCCGATCAGTCGCGCGCCTGGTATCAATACTGGCGCGACCGCCGCTACAAGTGGTATCTCGACCTCGGCCTGGCCGGCGATCGGCTGCGGCTTCGCGACCACGATGCCGACGAGCTAAGCCACTATTCGGTCGGCACGGCCGATATTGAATATGCCTTTCCGTTCTTGGCCCCCGGCGAGTTCGGCGAATTGGAAGGCGTCGCGCATCGCGGCGACTTCGACCTTCGCAGCCACATGGAAGGCAAGCTCGTTCGCCAAGGCGGCGAACTGATCGTCGAGAAAGACGCCGAGGGCAAGCCCAGCCATCGCGGCAGCGGCAAGGACATGAACTATTTTGACGACCAGACCAAGGAACGCTTTATCCCGCACGTCATCGAGCCTTCCGCCGGTGCCGATCGAGCCACGCTGGCGTTTCTTTGTCAGGCATATACCGAAGACGAAGTGCCCGACGAGGGCGGCAAAGCGGCGAAGCGAGTCAGCCTGAAGCTCCATCCTCGATTGGCTCCGATCAAAGCGGCCATTTTCCCGCTCGTGAAAAAAGACGGAATGCCCGAAGTCGCCAAGGAGATTTATGGCGAGTTGAAACAGCACGCGAACGTCTTCTACGACGAGAAGGGTGCCGTTGGCCGTCGCTACCGCCGCCAGGACGAGGTTGGCACGCCGTATTGCATCACGGTCGACGGTCAGACCTTGACCGACGGCACGGTAACGATTCGCGACCGCGATACGCTCAAGCAATGGCGAACAAAGAAAGACGATCTTGTGGCGGAGATTCGCGAGCGGCTGCGATAGACGGGGCATACTTGCAACATCGGCTCAGGTCTTCGCGGCTCGTGCGGCAGAAAAAATCGATCGACGAGGAGGCTCGAACCGCCTGCACGGTGTCATGCGTACGTCGTGTCATGCGTACGTCGTGGCGGCCCTTGGAACGACCCAGCAATCGCAACGACAAAGTGCCGGGAAATTGCAAGAATCGGCGTCGATCTCACGTTACTTGGCGCAACGGCTTCCAAGCCCTTCGCGCAACCGGCTGACGGCGCGATAAAAAAATTGATTTGCAACTTTCGTCCGGTTAGAATCGGCTCTGCTGAAAGAACCAATCCGCAGTCCATTGCCGGTCATTTCTCGGTCGTAACGCGGGAGCTACATTCGCCGTCGCCGATGGCTTTGGGTTTAATGAAGGACGCCGCAAATCGCATGTGTCGCCATAGGAGAGGGGTATTGATTTGCATCGCACAACAACGTTTTCCGTCTTAATCGTCCTCGGTTGTGCCGCCGACGCGGCTCTCGCCGAGACTCGCAAACCGAACGTAATTATCCTCATCGCCGATCAATGGCGGGCGCAAGCCCTAGGCTGCGCCGGCGACGTCAACGCACGGACGCCGCACCTGGATCGCCTTGCGGCAGACGGCGTGCGCCTCACCACGGCCGTTTCGACCTGTCCGGTGTGCTCGCCCTTTCGCGCCAGCCTTATGACGGGCCAGTATGCGACGACGCACGGAGTCTTTATCAACGACGTCGGTTTGAGTCGAAGTGCCGTGTCGCTGGCCGATGCCTTCAAGCAATCCGGTTATAAAACGGCCATGATCGGCAAGTGGCATATTGACGGACGCGGACGGTCGAGCTTCATTCCGCCCGAGCGGCGGCAAGGGTTCGAGTTCTGGCGGGTCTGCGAATGTACGCACGCCTACAACCGTTCGCTCTATTTCGGCGACGGGCCGGAAAAGCTCTTTTGGAAAGGCTACGACGCGACCGCACAGAGCGACGAGGCGTGCGGCTACATCCGCCAACATCGCCGGGAGCCGTTCCTGATCGTGCTATCCTGGGGCCCGCCACACAATCCGTATGAAACGGCACCCGAGGAATATCGCAATCGCTTTAAGCCCGATCGGATGCAGCTTCGGCCCAACGTACCGCCTGAAAGTGCAACGGCAACGCGGCGAGACTTGGCGGGCTACTACGCCCATTGCTCCGCGCTCGACGACTGTGCCGGCCGCATTGTCGAAACAATTTCGCAATGCAAACTGGCCGACGACACCATCATCGCCTTCACTTCCGATCACGGCGACATGCTCGGCTCGCACGGCGACATCCGCAAGCAACGGCCCTGGGACGAATCGATCCGCGTGCCGCTGATTTTTCGCGGGCCAAAGGGACTCTTGCCCGGTGGGCGAAAGCTGGAGGCGCCGATTGGCTCGCCCGACATCATGCCGACGCTATTGGGTTTGTGTGGAATTCCGATCCCTAAAACGGTCGAGGGCGAGAACCGCGCCGCGTGGCTGCAAGGGCGCGAACCCGATGCCGATCGCGCGGCCTCGATCGAATGCGTTACGCCCTTCGGTGAATGGACGCGAGCGAAGGGCGGACGCGAGTACCGCGGCTTACGAACGACGCGTTACACCTACGTCCGCTCGCTCGATGGTCCCTGGTTATTCTACGACAATCAGACCGATCCCCATCAGCAAACGAACCTAGTTGGCGACACGACCCATGCGGCCCTGCAGCACAATCTCGACGCTCAATTGAACCGGCAGTTAAAAAACCAGCACGACGAATTCCTACCCGGTGCCGACTATCTGAAAAAATGGCATTACGCGACCGACGCGACGGGTACGATGCCGTACTCGCCGTGAGCGGACGCTCACTCTTTCGGGCTCTTCAACGGGCGGAATTGCGCGGCGGCCTGCTCGACAAGATGCGTGACGTCGATGGCGTCCTTGTGGAACTTGGCCTGGGCGCGAACCCGCGGGCCGTGGCACTCGACGGGGACGTAGGTACCGTCCGAAAGCAACCGCCGCGACTTCACGTTGTCGGCAAAAAAGGTGTTCAGCGCGTCGATCAGCCGCTTCTTAAAGCCGGCATCCAATATGGGGAAGAGTATCTCCAACCGCTTTAGCAGGTTTCGCCGCATCCAGTCGGCACTGGCCAGATAAACCTCTTCGTGGCCGCCATTGAGGAAATAAAAGATGCGAGCATGTTCCAGGTAGCGGTCGACAATCGAGCGGACTTCAATGTGCTCGGAAAAGCCTTCGACGCCGGGGCGCAGCACGCAGAGACCGCGAACGTTCAGCAGAATCTTGACGCCTTTCTGGCTCGCGCGATACAGGGCGCGGCAAATCTCGGGGTCTTCCAGCGAATTGACCTTGGCCATAATCAAGCCGGGCCGATCCGGCGTGGAAACTTGGCTCTCGCGGTCGATGAGGTCGATAAATTTGCGCTGCAAGCCGGTCGGTGCGATCGTCAGTTTCGACCAGCCCACCGACTCCGAGGCACCGGTAAGCAGGTTGAAAAAGGCCGATACATCCCCGGCAATGTCGCGATCGGCCGTCATGAGGCCAAAGTCGCTATAGAGCTTCGCCGTGCGATCGTTGTAGTTGCCCGTCGCCAAGTGGACAAAACGCTGGATGCGGTTTCCTTGACGACGGACGATCAGAAGCGCCTTGGCGTGCGTCTTGTATCCGGCAATCCCGTAGATTACGTGGCAACCCAAGTCTTCCAGACGGCGCGCCCATTGGATGTTGCGGGCTTCATCGAAGCGTGCCCGAAGTTCGACCAGCACGGTCACTTCCTTGCCGTTCTGAGCCGCGCAGCCCAGCGCGCGGACGATGGGCGAATTGCCGCTGGTGCGGTAGAGCGTCTGCTTGATGGCCAGCACGGCCGGGTCGTCGGCCGCCTGCTCGACGAGCCGCACGACCGGCTCAAACGTTTCGTAAGGGTGAAACAAAAGCACGTCGTGATCGGACACGGTTTCAAACAAGTCTTCGCTGCCGAGCAGGTCGCGCGGCGGCTGCGGCGGCCATTCGACGTTCCGCAAGGCATCGAAACCGGGCCACCCGGAAAGCTCCATCAAGGCGGCCGCGTCGAGCGAAGAATCCATTTCATAAACTTCATCGGCTTGCAACTTCACCAGTCCATCCAGCCAGGCTCGAATCCGCGCATCGACGGCGGGCGAAACCTGCAAACGAACTGCCGGGCGACGCTGCCGCGCGAGCACGGCCCGTTCCACGGCTTCCAACATGTCGTCGTTTTCGTCTCGATCGACCGAAACATCGGCATCGCGCGTGATGCGGAAGAGCGACGTGGCAACGACTTCCGCACCGGGAAAAAGCGCGCCCACATTTGCGGCGATAACATCCTCCACGCGGGCCAAGCGGACGCTCTCGCCCGGCAAGATGGCCCAGCGGGAAATCCGTTGCGGCACCGGCGTCACGACGATCCGCTCGTTCCGCAATACGGCCGCCACGTTCCACTGCAACCCGGACAGCCGCGGCGAAGGTCGCAGTTCCTGCACGGCTAGCGGCGTCAGGACGGGAAGAATTTCTTTGGCAAAATAGTTTTGGAGATGCGCGCGGTCGCCGGCGGTCCATTCGGCGGGCGGCACGACGGTCAATCCAGCCTTGGCCAATTCCCCCAGGGCGGCATGCACGCCCTCGCGCTGTTCCCGCATCATTTGCTGCGTGCGCGTACTCACCGCTTGCAACTGCTCGGCCGGCGTCATGCCGGAAGGATCGCGGCGGCGGACCCCTTCCGCCCGCGCGGTCATCAAGCCGGCAACGCGGACGAGAAAGAATTCATCGAGGTTGGAACTGACGATTGCCAGAAACTTCACCCGTTCCATCAACGGCAAATCGTCGGCCAGAGCCTGCCGCAGTACTCGGTCGTTAAACTCCAACCAACTCAGTTCGCGATTGAAATAAAGTTCGCGAGCTCGCAATGGGTCGCTGCTCATATTCTACATCAACTCCAGTCGCACTTTCATGCCGAAAATGTCCTCGAACAAATCGCCCTTCATGTTGATTCCACGCTGCTCCAAGAGCAAGTCGCCGGCACCGGGCAGGCAAACGATCAGGTCGTCGCCCTGTCGCTCGAATTTCAGATCGCGCGCACTGCGAATGTGGCCTCGCGATAAACCGTCGGCCACGCGGAGGATGGCGGAGAGCTTGTTGACCACGACGCGGCTCTCGCGCGGGAGCGACATATACTCCGGGTGCGAAGCTTTGGGACCGCTGCGGCGATGGTAGCGGGCAACGTGGGCCACGATAATCGTTTCTTCGCGATTGAGTCCGAAAATCTCTGAATTGGCGATCAAGTAGTAACTGTGCTTGTGGTGACTGCGGTTGCTTACGAATCCGCCGATCTCGTGCAATAACCCGGCAGCTTGCACCAAGAGTCGATGGCGCGGCCCCAGGCCATGCTCCGGTTGCAGCTCGTCGAATAGCCGCTCGGCCACATCGGCCACGCCTTGCGCGTGCGGCAGATCGACGTGATACTTTTGCGCGATGGCCGTCGCCGAATGGATCACGCTGGCGGCCAGCGTGCAATCTTCCTTGCCCGTCACGAGGCCGGCCAGTTCCAAAAGCAGACCGTCGCGCATCGACACCAGCGACACGATAAGTTGCGAGCTGCGCGTCAAGCGGAAGAGGTTTTGGTAGACCATGAGCGCGGGATTGACCGTTTCGGCGTCCGCGAAGGGGATGCCGTGCCGCTTGGCTAGGTCTTCGGCGGACCACTGCTCGCACTGCTCGACGAGCTTCTCGAATTCCGCCGCATCCAAGACGAACAACTCTTCCGAATCGGTCGCTCGGCCGATTTGCCGCGCGGCAAAACGCGCGTCGCCGCCGACCGCGATGAACGATTCGACATCCTTCAACGGCAACGAATTCTGCACCGAGGAAAGCATCGTTGAAATCTGATAGCGCAGCAGTTCCGCCGTCTGCTCGGGCGAGTCGTCCGTCGAAGACATCATCTCGTGCAGCCGCACCGAGCCAAGTCGTAGGCTCTGCGAGGTGACGATTTCGCCATCCTTCAAGAGCGTCAGCAGCGTGCTGCCTCCGCCCACGTCCGCAATGAGCGTCTCGCCGCGATTGACGTTCAAGGCATCGCCCAATGCTTGGCGAACCGCCGATACCGTCAGCCGACTTTCCTCGGGGGCGCCGATCACTTCCACCTTCAGCCCGGTTGCCAAAAAGATGCGGTCGAGAAACGTATCCGTATTGCTGGCTTCGCGGGCGGCACTCGTCGCCACGGCGCGGATGTGCTCGACTTTGTAAAGCTTGAGAAGTTCTTGGAAGTCGCGGAGAATGGCCAACGAGGCACGCATGCTGGCCGCCCCCAATCGCCCGCGACGGAAGGCATCCTGCCCCAGCCGCACGGCGCGTTGCAACCGTTCGAGGACTTCAATCCGCCCATCGGGCAGAACCTCCGCGATGACCATTCGCAGGGCGTTCGCGCCGACGTCGATGGCTGCAACCGTTCTAGCTCCTTCGGCTTCATCTTTCATGGAGTCTTTTCCTGCCTATTTTGTCCAAGCATCCATTTTATCGGTCGGTGGGAATTATGCCATACTCCCCCCGGATTGAGGCTATCTTTATTGACGCTTTCGGGCTTTCAATTACAATACAGCTTTTCCCCTTCTACCGGAGTGTCCCTATGATTGGTTTCGGTATTGTCGGTTGCGGAATGATCTCGAAGTTTCACGCCAAGGCCATCGCCGAGATTCGCGGGGCCAAGCTGGTCGCTTGCTTCGACGCCTTTCCCGCCTCGGCCGATAAACTGGCCGAAGCGACCGGCTGCCGGGCATACCACAAGCTCGACGATATGCTGGCCAATCCGGACGTCAACATCGTGACCATCGGCACGCCCAGCGGGGCACATCGGGAGCCTGCCGTGGCCGCCGCTCGAGCCGGCAAGCACGTCATTGTCGAGAAGCCGTTGGAAATCACGCTCCGCCGCTGCGATCAGATTATCGAAGCTTGCCAGAAATCGGGCGTGGTCCTTTCGACGATCTTCCCCTCGCGGTTTCACGATTCGAGCCAAGAGATGAAGCGGGCCGTCGATAGCGGGCGGTTCGGCCGCTTGACGATCGGCGATGCCTACGTAAAGTGGTTCCGCACGCAAGCCTATTACGATAGCGGCGCGTGGCGCGGAACCTGGGAACTCGACGGCGGCGGGGCACTGATGAACCAGGCTATTCATAGCGTCGATATGCTCACCTGGATCATGGGGCCGGTGGTCGAGGTCCGCGCCAAGACGGCGTTGCTGGCCCACGAGCGGATCGCGGTCGAGGACGTCGCCTTGGCCACGGTCGAGTTCGCCAACGGCGCACTGGGAGTGATTGAGGCCACCACGGCTGTTTACCCCGGCTACTTGAAGCGGATCGAAATCCACGGCAACGAAGGCTCGGCAGCGATCGAGGAAGAAGACATCGTGAAGTGGGACTTTGCCAAGAAGAAGCCCAAAGACGATGCGATCCTTTCCGCGATGGCCAACCGCAAGAGCGGCGGCGGCGGCGCGGCCGATCCGTCCGCCATCGGCCATCACGCCCACGCCAAGCAGTTTCAGAACGTTGTTCAGGCGATTAAGAAAGGGACCGCGCCCTCCGTCGATGGCCCGGAAGGCCGCCGCTCGGTCGAAATCATCCTGGCAATCTACAAATCGGCTGAGACCGGCAAAGCCGTCAAGCTGCCGCTGGCGGGCGACCCGGCGTTGAAGGCAAGAAGGAAGACAAAGGAGTAAGGGAATTATCTGGTCGCCCCCGCCGACCTCCGATGGTGGCTCGATGTTGCCGTAGCTGAAATTGTGGTGCAGGCGTCCCGCCTGCAATTATCGGGGCAGGCGAGACGCCTGCACCACAAAAAACGAGTCTTTGCAGTGCTCCTCAGCACAACACCACCCGCGATCAACAAAATCGCCATCTTCGATATGGCTTTCCACGGCGCGTTGCCATTTTGCAACGTAGAGTTGTTGCGATCGTGCAACCTTACGCTGGCAGAGAACTGCCCGCAGGCGGTACGGCGGGAAAACTCGTTATAAACGAATCGATGCGAACGGATAAGAAGACAACGGCAATGGGTAGGTCGGCGAAGCCCCGCCTTTGGACTTGCATTGGATTGTGGTGGGTCTGCACTGCGTTTGACACCACCCCACTTGGACTTCGCACGGCTGGTGCGGCGCAATGCAGCATCGAGCAGGCCATCGTCGCACCGCCACTTTCCGACCTAGAATCTCGACTCTTCGCTGACATCGACGATGGCCGCTTTGGGCACTTAACGCTTTTGGAAGCAAGTCTGATTGCTGGCGGCATCGACAATGAGGAAGAATTGCAGCGCTACACCAAGCGGTTCAATGCGCTGGTCGCCAGGCTGCGTGCTTCGGGCAAGGTCCGAGGCTCGGCTCGCCAACAGGCCCAATCCGTTTTTGAATTTCTCCATACGGAAATTCTTCGCGGCGGATACAATCTGCAAGCGACGGACCTGCGGCAAGCGTTCGATCGAGGTCGGTTCAATTGCGTGAGTGCAACGGTACTGTTCAATTGCCTTGCGTTCGAGTTCAAGCTGCCGGTCGTGGCATTGCAGATGCCCGGCCATGCGATGAGTCGGTTGGAACTGGCAGATGAGTCGCTTGCTATTGAGACGACTTGTGCGGGCTGGTTCGCCAAAACGCCCTCACCCTCGGCCCCTCTTCCAAAAGGGGAGAGGGGGGATCGTGGCGCAAAGCCCCGGCAGATTTCGGATGTGGAACTGGTGGCCACGATTTACTACAACCGGGGAGTCGATTTGTTGGCCGAAAATCGCTTTGCCGAGGCGACCGCCGCGAACGCTAAGTCGCTGCGGCTCGATGCGACCAATGCCACGGCCCGGGGTAATTTTCTCGCCACGATCAACAATTGGGCCATCCATCTCGGCAAGTCGGGCAATTACGCGGATGCTGCCGAACTATTGCATGAGGGCCTTGGGATCGAGCCGAGCTACGAGGCATTCAAGTTGAACTACGTGCAAGTATTCCGCGAGTGGAGTGCGGAGCTTTGCGCGACCGGCCACCACGAAGAGGCCCTCCGCAAGCTGACCCAGGCTGCGGAAACGGCACCGGGCGAGAAATTCTTTCGCGAAACGGCCGCCAGCATTTTAAGGCGGTCGGGGGATTACGGAATTAGTAACAATCCAGCTAATCCCACGGTTTGGGAATGAGAATTATGCATCGGCTCGTTTAACCCGGCGCCGGCGAAGAAAGTGGCTCGACTCGACCTTACTGACAGTAGCGTAATTTGGATAACCACCGTCAGATCAAGTACTGGCTACTACAATTTACCCTTGTAGCTGATCTCGCACTTCGGTAGTGCCTGCTGAAGTTGCTTTACGCGCTCGTCACTGACCTTGGTGTCCCATAGGTTCAGCGATGTGAGGTTACTCAACCCTCTAAGGTACTGGAGTCCCGCGTCGGTCACTTTAGTTCTTATCACTTCCAGGTTTTGCAGTTCGCTCAAGCCTTTAAGCTGTTCCAGCCCTGCATCCCCGACCTCGGTGTAGCTCAGATCCAGCTTCTTGAGTTTTCTTAGCCCTTTGAGGTGATGCAGACCAGCATCGGTCAGATGGCAAGACATCAGAACCAGCGTTTGAAGTTGCGTCAAACCTTTGAGATGTTCCATGCTTGCATCGGTCATCTTCGTATCAACCAGGGATAACGACTGAAGGTCGGTCAACCCTCTAAGATATTGCAGCCCTGCATCGCCAATCTTCTGACCATCCAAGTCCAGCGTTTGGAGCTTTGTCAACCCCTTGAGGTGTTCCATGCCTGCGTCCGTCACCTGCGTTTGGCACAGTTTAAGTGATCGTAGATCGGTCAGCCCTTTGATCTGCTCCAGTCCATCGTCCGTAACTTTCGTCCAATTGAGATTGAGCGTTTGGAGGTGCGTCAGGCGTTTAAGGCGTTTCAGTCCTGCGTCAGTGACCCGAGTTTGACTTAGGTTCAGCGATCTTAGGTTGACCAAGCTTTGCAGGTTTTCGAGTCCTGCGTTGGTCACTCCGGTTCGCTCGAGATTCAGCGATTGGAGATTGGGCAACTCTCTGAGGTGGGCCAACCCTGCGTCAGTCACCTTGTTGTCGCTCAAGTCCAAAGTTTGGAGTTGCTTAAACTCCTTGAGGTATTGCAGTCCAATGTCTTGCAGTCTTGAATGGGCGAGGTATAAGCTGAGAATTGGTTTATTTGGAGTCCATTGATTGTCCCTGACACCGTGTCTCACAATGAATGCTTGCTGCTTCGGGAGTAATTCCTGCTCGAACTTCTGCAAGCCTTGGTTGGTGACTTTGGTGCCGTCGATGGACAACCCTTCAAGTTGTTCCATATTTTTCAAGTGTTCCAGTCCAGCGTCCGTAATCTGGCTGAGCCCGATATCCAATTGTTGGAGCTTGGTCAGCTTTTCGAGATGCGTTAGCCCGGCATCCGTAATTCGCGTTCCTCGGAGGAGCAATTCGTCCAGGTCGGTTAGCCCTTCGAGGTGCTTTAGCCCAACATCCGTGATCTTGGTGTCTTCAAGACTCAATACTGTGAGTTGCGTCATGCCTTTCAGGTGTGCCAGCCCCGCATCCGTGATCTTGGTGCCTTCGAGGTACAGCATTTGGAGTTGGATTAAGCCTTTGATGTGCCCTAATCCAGTATCCGTTATCTGATCGCCATTGACGCTCAATGACCCAATGCGGGGTAAGTGACCCAGACGTTCCATTTGGGCATCCGTGACTTTCTTCGTACGAAAATCCACATAAACGCAGGCCCGTGGATTCAGCCTATCACATGACATAGCAAAGCCGCCTAACTCGTCCACGATGATTTTCGCCACCTTGTCCCCCTCGCGCCAGCCCGTTTTCCAGTCATCTTCTCCACGCTGCTTTTGCTGTTCTGCCTGTGGCTGGGCAGCTATCCCTTTGAAATCGCTGCCGACGATTAGCAGGCACAGCAAAATGACGAATGCCGTTTTCATGACTCGGTTTCCTTTGATTGTAGCGCAAGAGCACCCGCGACAAACCGGAGCGATTCGGTGCGAGACATTGGACGTGATTGCCAACTTTCATTCTACCACTCTTGATGCGCAGGCATCAATCGCCACGTCGGTCGCGATTTAAGGGATCGGCGGGCCAGAAAAGACATGGCTCGGCTCAATTTAGAAGAACAAAACCGCGAGGATCGAGGTTCGTATG
>JANXOJ010000291.1 GCA_025353625.1 Planctomycetota bacterium
GGCTGGACATTTGGTGGTCAATCGGGAATCGCCACTCCAGGCAGCCCATGGATCTCCGGTGCTGCAAGCATCGACGGCACCCATGCCGCTTTCATTCAAGACAACGGTTCTATTTCAGAGACGATTACAACGCCCACCACGGGCGTATACAACCTTTCCTATCTGGCCACCAACCGGCCTGACTATGACGCCGAGAACATCGCCGTGAGTATCGACGGGGTCGTGCAGAACTACACGCCCTACACGGTTTACAACGGCAACGGCGTCGTCGCCGGCTATTCGTTCGACATTCCGCTCGTTGCAGGAACGCACAATTTGAAGTTCCAGGGTTCGTATGCCAGCCCCGGCGTCGCCGGTGCCGACAGTTCCATGTTGGTCGACAACATTGTCATCAGCGGTTATGCAACCTCGGGCGGCTTGCCCTCCGGCACTGCCGTGAATATCACGGCCTCGGGCGGTGCGCTCAATTTGGCCGGTCAGACTCAGACCGTTGGCTCGCTTGCCGGTGTGGCTGGGGCGATGGTTGTCAATAATGGCGCGTTGACCGCCGGCGCAGACAACTCCAACACGCTCTTCGCCGGCACGATCTCTGGCAGCGGCGCGTTTACCAAGGACGGTGCCGGTACGATGATTTTGGCTGGTCCCAATACCTATACGGGCAGCACGACCATCTCCAACGGCACGTTGCAGATCGGCAACGGCGGTGCGTCGGGGTCGATTGGTTCCTCCAGCGGCGTAACGAATAATGGTTCAATCGTATTCAGCCGCAGCGATAACTACGGCGGCAATTTCGCCCCGGCAATCGGCGGTGGCGGCGATCTTCGCTTGGCAGGCGGCACGTTGTCGTTGCCGGCCCTGCATAGCTACACCGGAGCGACGAACATTAATTCCGGAACGCTCGTGGTATCGGGCACCGGAGGTATTAACAGTAGTAGCCAGATTAACGTCAACGGCCCTGGTGCAAAGTATGCACACACCAGTTCGCTGGCCTCCACGGTTCCGATAACCGTTAACCAGGGGTCGCTCGACGGCACGGGGACCGTCGGCAGCGTGTCCGTAGCCGATGCGGCTAGTGCTGGGGTAACTAACGGTTTTGGCACGACCGGAACCTTGACCGTGGGCAGTCTGACGTTCAACGGTGCCGGCACCGCGACCGTGAACGACAGCGGTGTCGCGGCCACTCCCGGGATCAACGTTACCGGTGCCTTGACCACTGGCAACGTGAATGTAGGCGGAATCGTCACGGTCAATGTGAATGCGCCGCCTGCGTTCTTATGGGCGAACAATACCACCTACAATCTCATTGGCTTTGGCAGCCTGCTCGGAGCTGGTTCATCCGACTTTGCTTTGGGTGCCGTAACGGCACTGGGTGCGCGGCAGACCTCCTCGCTGGGTTACACGGGTTCCTTTGTCACGCTGACGATTACCGGAAATACGCCTTATTGGAAGGGATCGGATAGCAATAATTGGGTCACCGGTGCAACGGGGCCGCTTACGAATTGGGTATTGAAACCCAGTGGCGGCACGGCCAATTTCATTGCAAACGATTCGGTTGTCTTGGATGACACGGCAACCACTGGTTTGGTGAATATTTCTGGCGCCAGCGTTAGTCCGACATCGGCTACGTTCAACAACAACGCCTTGAGCTATACCCTGACCAGCTCCAGCGGCAACGGCATCGCAACGGGCTACGTAACCAAATCGGGTACTGGAACCTTGACGATGGCCGCAACGGGGAATACCTATTCCGGTGGAACATTTATTCAGGGCGGAAAGATCGCCCTCGGCACGAATAACGGCTTGCCGAGTGGCGGCCCCGTCTCATTCGGATTGAATAGCAGCAGCGGCACGTTGAATCTGGCAGGTTTTAGCCAGACGGTAGGCCTGCTTTCGGTTGGCGCAGGTGCCGCGCCGGCCAGCCAGGTAATAACGTCGAGCGTCCCTAATGGCACACTCAACTTTGCCGCGCCCGGCCAGTACTCATCGTTTACAGGGACCATCCAAGACGCAGCAGGTCTGACCGTCAGCTCCGGCACATTGGATACAACCGGCGGCAGCACCGTCTATTCAGGCCCGACAAATGTCGTTGGCGGGCAGCTTGTCGCTGGTTCGCTGCCAAGTATCGGCGGCATATTTGTTGGGCCAAGCGGCTCGTTGTATTTCCCCGGCGTGAATGCCTCCGAGCCGGCTTTGACGAATTCTGGAAATGTGAGTTTTGCCGCGGGCAGCGGCACGGCCACCGTCGTTAGCCTTAGCGGTCCGGGTACCACCACTTTCGCAGATGGTGCCAGCGTCGGATCCGCCGTCAGCGGCACGGAGAATTTCAACGGAGCGACCGCTGCGATAACGAATCTGACCAATGCCAACCTGAACGTCAGCATCAACACCGCCTTAGGGATTGCAGCCGGATCGCAGACGACCGGTTCAATCAACGGGGCTGGAAGCGTGACGATAACCGGTCCCGGCTTGGTTAGCTTGGCCGGCACCAATACGAACACGGGCGGCACGACAGTCAGCGGCGGCACATTGCAATATGGCACTGCCAACACGCTGCTGACGACCGGTGCGGCCACGGTGAACGGTGGCGGCGCAGTGTTGGACCTGGGCGGATTCAGTTCCAGCCTCGGAACCCTGAACCTCAACAACGGCACGGTTCAAAACGGTACGGTAAACGCATCGTTGGTCAATCTCCAAAGCGGTTTAATCTCGGCTACGCTCGCGGGAGCCGGTTCCGTAACGATGTCCGGCAGTGGAACGGCGGTTCTCTCCGCCTCGAATACCTACTCCGGCAGTACGGCGATCTCGGGCGGATTGCTTAAGTTGGGAAATCAGGCTGGTGTGCCCGATAACACGGCAGTGAATTTGACCGGCGGCACGCTCGACCTAAGCGGATTCAACAAGACGTTCAATCAGGTTGCCACTTTTGGAACGAGCGGTTCGATCACCAATTCCGGCACGACTGCCAGCACCCTCAGCCTTGCCCCCAGCGGGGCCAATATGGCACTCAACAGTTTGGTCCAGGATGGTGCCAATCCAGTCGCTTTGTCGGTAAGTTCCTATGGCGGATCGAGCGGATTCAATTTGAATGTGAGCAATTCCGCCAACTCCTTTACAGGCGGCAGCACGATTAGCAATGCCTCAGTACGGATGTTGGGCACCAACGCGAACACGGCCTTGGGTACCGGCACGATCACGATCAGCAATAGCGGTTTCTTGATGATCTGGGCTAATACTGGCTCGTATACCAATTCCGTGGTGACTGTGGGCAATAACTTCGTGCTCAACACAATCGGCGGTGCTCAGGTTGCAGCGTACGCGGGCGCTTCTCCGAATGGTGCTCCGGGCTCCAAGGCGGCCATCTTTACCGACGGTGCCGGCGGCGGTTCGCCGTTGACAATCCTAACGGGTTCGATCAGTCTGGCCGCAAATGGCGGCGTCGATGCCTTCGCGTCAAATGCGTTGTACATCTCCGGCCCCATCTCGGGGACCGGTGCTCTCTACAAGGGCATAGACGGAACGAACGGTGGCGGCACAGTCACATTATCAAATACAGCCAATAGTTACTCTGGAGGCACAGTAATCAACTCCGGCGTGCTCGCAATTACCGCCGACGCGGTCCTTGGCTCGGGCGGAGTCACTTTTGCTCGCAGCAGCACACTACAGTCCGCGTCCGACAGTATCACGCTTAATGCGGGTCGCTCGGTGAGCATCGCATCGACCACGGGCGGCGTCACCGGCACCGTCGATACGCAAGGCTTCACGACGACCATTGCCGGTCAGATATCCGGCAGTGGCACGTTGCGGAAGATCGGTTCCGGCACGCTCGTGCTGGGTAACTCGGCCAACAGTTTCGGCTCGGCAGCCTTTGGTATGATACTTGCCAACGGCGTCGTTAAATTGGGGCCGGGCGCGAATATCAGCACCGCCAATAATTTTGGCATGCCGGTGAACATGTCCGGCGGAACGCTCGACCTCAATGGAGCTACCGGCACCAACGCTCAAGTCGGCAACCTGTCCGGTACGGGAGCCGTTATTAACAGCAATTCGTCCGCAGTTGCCACGCTGAGCGTCGGCGGAAACAACGCCAATAGCGGCCCGTTCGCCGGTACGCTGACCAACGGTGCCGGATCTCTGGCCTTGAAGAAGGTCGGTACTGGTTTGGCGATTCTTACTGGTGCCAATAACTCCTACACCGGTGCTACCACGGTCTCGGCCGGAACCCTTGCCTTGGGTCGCCTGTCCACCGGTCAGGTTGCGCACTCGACGTTAAACGGAGTCCTCACCGATTCGACCAGCAACGCCAATGACGCCACCGCAATCGGCTTCCCAAGTTATACCGTTGGGGTCCAGCCAACGACGCAGGCGATTAGTCTCGACGGATCGACCCAGTACTTGACGATTCCATACAGTTCAAGTCTGAATGTAAGCGGTGCGTTTACCGTCTCCATCTGGCAGCAAGGAGCAACTTCGCAAAGCCCCGCATTGCTCAGCACGCGCAACGGTGGTGATACGACATTCGATCTCCAAATTACGCCGACTGGTTTGCACGCCGATATCGGAAATGGCGGCGGATGGCTCAATACCGCCGCGAATGCTAACGTGGCGATTGGATCGGGGTGGAATATGGTCACCTATACGTTCAACACGACCGGGTATTCCATATTCTTTAACGGCAATCAAGTGGGATCGGGCGGCTACACCGGTACGCCGTTGTTCATGAAGGCAGGCGAGGAATTGTCGATCGGCTCGCAAAAGGCCGGCGGCGGTAGTTATGGCGACAACGGGTATTACGGCGGCAACTTGGCCGAGTTTAGCCTTTTCAATAGCGTTCTTTCCGCTTCTCAAATCGCCACCTTGTACAACCAAGGCAACGGAAGCATGGTTCTGCCCGCAGCGTCACCACTCGTCCTGGCCAGCAGTGCCACGCTCGATCTCGTCGGTATCAATCAGACAGTTGCATCGCTTTCCAATGCAACTTCGGCGGGCGGCTCGATTGTGAACAGCACGGTATCCACGCCGGTAACCATTACGCTAAACACTTCGGGTACGGCGACGTTTAGCGGCTCGATCGGCGGCGACACGGCCGCGAATTCGATCGGCCTGACGATGAGCGGTTCCGGGACGCAGCTTCTCGTAGGGACGAACAGCTATCATGGTCTGACGCTGGTAAATGGTACGGGTACACTGATACTCAGCGGTACCGGCACCAACGCTGCCGGCGAGACGGTCAACTCGGGCACTTTGATTCTTGCCTCCAACACCGCCGTGGCCGATGGGTCGAGCTTGACCGTCGGCCCCGGCGGGACGTTGGTGTTCGATTCGCAGGCGGCATCTCCGGCCCCAGTCGTGGCTCCAGAGGGTGTAGCTGCGGTGCCCGAGCCAAGTACGCTGGCACTCTTGGTTGCTGGCCTGCTATTCGGGGGGGTTGCTTTGCGAAGGAGGCGGATTGACGAGCGGGGGCGATAGGTTCCAGGTGCCCAAGGCTGGTGTGGTGTTGGGCCTTTGGCCCGACGGACAACACACGAAAATTCCGGGGACGCATAACTTAATGGTTCTCGTTCGCTGAAAAGGCTGGCGGGGCTGCGATTCACGCGATTCGTGGTATAATGGATATCCCATGAGGAGGATTCCATGACTGCGGCTCCAGCTATGTCTTTGCAGCCAAGCTCGGACGGCTTGCCGGAGGGGTTGCGTCCGTTGTTTTGGGACGTCGATTTCGAGCTTGTTTCGTGGCACGTCCACCGCGATTATGTAATCGGTCGCGTCTTATCAGTCGGCTCATGGGATTCGATCTGCTGGCTCCGCACTCGGCTCGACGACGACGCCTTGCGACGATGGATCGAGCAACGCCAAGGGCGCGGATTGAGCTCGCGACAATTGAGATTTTGGCAAGTGGTATTGGACTTGCCATCCGCGCTGGTTGACGCATGGGTCCAGTCTGAGGGACGAAAAATATGGGAAGGGAGGGGGCGAGGATGATTCTCCACGCCGAAATCCTCTTACCCGAGCAGCAAGAGGCTTTGCGCCAATTGGCGCGTCCGGCAACCGAGTGTGGATTCTATCTGGGCGGCGGAATTGCGATAGCTGCCCATTTGGGGCACCGTCAATCGCTCGACCTGGATTGGTTTACTTACGGACGCCTCGACGACCCATTGGGACTTGCCAGGGAACTTCAGGAGCGGGGAGTAAATCTGCACGTTGGGAGCGTCGAGCGAGCAACGCTGCACGGTGCTGTCGGGGGAGTGCGAGCAAGCTTTTTAGAATACCGGCATCCGACTCTCGTATCGCCACTCGATTGGTCTGACCTCGGCTGCCAAGTGGCTTCGCTCGACGATCTGGCGGCCATGAAGCTTTTGGCCGTCGATCAGCGAGGCGCAAAAAGGGATTTTGTCGATGTCCATGCGATCATCGCCAGCGCACTTTCTTTGGCCAAGATTCTCGGATTGTTTCGCCAAAAATTCGCGGTCGACGATATCTCGCGAGTCATCTATAGCCTCACTTTCTTCGACGATGCCGAAGGCGATCCCATGCCAAAAATGTTGAACGATGTTTCGTGGGAACAAGTCAAGTACGACATTCTCGCATCGGTAAAAGCTATCGCATGCGGCGCGGGATAATCGGGAGATAAGTTATTTACCCCAAATTGACCTTCCCTTGGAAGGCCGCTTTTGGTAGTTACTCGCGTCTTATCTCGTCAAATTATCCCTCCCGTGGGGGCCGCGCTCATGAATCGCATTTTTCTGCAAACGTCCGTTCTCACCATCATCGTCGCCTTGGGCGTGCTGCCTGTCGCTCATGCGCAGAGTCCGGCATCCAACGGCGCGGCGAATGATGCCGCATCGAACCCGCTCCGTGGCGGACGAGGCGACGTTGTGCCTGCGAGTCGGGCGAATGAGGTTGGCCCGGTCGATACGGAGATTCCGCCCGGCGAAAATCCGCTGCGTCGATCGGCCGGCGAGTCGATCCGGCGGCCGTTGCCTTACGATTCTGCCGTGCGTCCGGTTAGCGGTGTCGAGCCCGTGCGGCAACCGGCGACTGGCCAAGCGGCTGCCCCGCAG
>JANXOJ010000292.1 GCA_025353625.1 Planctomycetota bacterium
CGGTGCCCGGCAGCTACTTCATGGCCTGCGGATTTCAGCACGGCTATTTCGGCATCCAAGAGCAAGGCAAGGGCCGCAAAATCGTTCTCTTCTCGGTTTGGGATCCGACGAAAGGCGACAACCCCAACGCCGTTTCGGACAAAGATCGTGTGGAAGTGCTTTACAAAGCCGACGATGTCCTCGTTAAGCGTTTCGGCGGCGAGGGGACCGGTGGACAAAGCTTCTTTGAATTCGATTGGAAGGTCGGCCAGACCTATCGCTTTCTCGTCAAGGCCACGATTACCGACAAGAAGACGGCCTTCGCGGGCTACATTTACTTGCCGGAATCCAAAACTTGGAAACATCTTGTAACCTTCCGCACTACGACCGGCGGCGAAGGGCTGCGCGGTTTTCATTCGTTCATCGAAGATTTCCGCCGCGATGGGAAGAGCGCAACGGAAGTTCGTTGCGCGCTCTTCGGTAACGGCTGGGTCGGCGATGCGAAGGGCCAATGGACGCCGCTTACCAAGGCACGGTTTACGGCCTCCGGGGCCACTTGGGAAGCCAAGGAGACCATCGATGCCGAAGCCGTGAAGGATCGCTTTAGTCTTCAAACGGGCGGCGATACAAAGCAACGCACGAAGTTGCACGACACCATCGAGCGCGCCAAAGGTGACGACAAGCCTCCTGCCTCCCCGCTACCGTAAGCGGGAGAGGGGTAGGCTCTCGGTACGATGCTCCGCTTCCAGTATAGAACTCGACGCGGAGCGTCCGAAGCGTGCGTTGACCTACTCGGCCTTTTTCTTCATAAACCGATTTTCGAACGACATATAGAGGAAGAGCGAGATATCCGGTGCGTCGCGCGTCAGACCGATCGGCACGCCGACCCCCACGACCCACTGCGTGTCACCCTCGGTATAGGGAGACCAGCGAACGCCGGGCGAAAGGATGAGTTGAAAGGTCCGGTCCCGCGTGCCGTCCGCGTTGTTGTTCTCGTCCCAGAGGGCAATGCTTTCCAGCATCAAGTTAAAATGCGGCTTGAGGAAGTAGATCCCGCTTGCCCCCAGGTTATAACCGTGCAGATTCTGGCCCAACACGGGACCAAGGTCTGGATCAATTCCGGCACTTACTCCCGGCGTATAGGTCGTTCCCGCGTTAAAGTGGATGGCACATTTTTCAAATTCGCGGCTGAAGGGCAAATTGATCTGGTAGCCCAGTTGACCTTTGCCCAGTCCATTCTTTTCGTCACCGGTCGGGAAAATGAGGCTGAATCGCGGGGCAATCCACCAGCCGCCATCCTTGCCTTCCAGTAGTTGATAGCGATAGTTTAGCAGTGCATCGCCAAAGCCTTGCGCCTGGTGGGGCGAGCCATCGGGGGATTCCTCATAGGTGTAGAGCATCGGCAGCGAGTAGGAAATCTGATGCTTTTGCGAAAAGAGCGGCCATTCCTGGGTATAGAGGAATTGGAAGTCGTTTCTGTGTCCTTTGTCTCGTTCCCAACTAGGGATCCAATTGAAGATATTCTGAACGACCCCCGGGTCTTGATTGAATGCCTCTTCGACCAGGAATGAGTTATCGCGGATCGGCTCGACCTTCTCGGGTTTTTCTTCTTCCGCACGCGCGGTGGCCGATAGAATCGCTACAATCAGGAGACTGAACGCAGTCAAACGGTTTCCACACCAAAGTTTGTAGCTCATAGACTTCCTATCTTTCCGAGTTTCGTCTCTTTCAGAAATTCGTCGTGAACCGCGTTTCAGCAGCCGTTCTTCCGATTCGGCCGTTTGTCTTTTGTGATACCCGTTTATCAGTATCGACCGCTACAATCTAACACTAAACGGAACGTACCGTTGCCAGCAAAGTCTTCCCCTAGGCAACTCCGCGCGGTACAAAAGGGCTTTCCGTAGGTGTCTGAAAAAGACTCAATACTTTTGGACTTGGGGAGAAAGCGATGGCAAAGCGAATTTTGGTTCTGTCGGCTTCCGTGGGGGCCGGACACATGCGTGCGGCTGAGGCCGTGGAGTTGGCCCTTCGCCAACTTGCGCCGGATGCCGAGGTCAAAAATATCGACGTCTTGGAGCTTACCAACGCCACGTTCCGCCATCTTTACGGCAAGCTTTATGTCGATCTTGTAAGCTCGGCACCGCATCTGCTGGGCCTTGTTTACGACATGCTCGACCGCCCGCCGTCGCATCAACGCAAGTCGGATCGCTTCCGCCTTTTGATCGAGCGGATGAACTTGGGTCGTTTGCTCAAGCTGCTCCGCGGCGAATCTTGGGACGCGATCGTCAATACCCACTTCCTGCCCGCCGAGATTATCGCTTCGCTACGGAGCAAGGGCGAGATCACCACGCCTCACATTACGGCTACCACCGACTTTGAAACCCATCGCCTTTGGGTCAATGAGCCTTGCGACCATTACTTTACCGCGACGGACGAAGGGGCCGCCTATCTGGCCTATTGGGGCGTACCGGCCGAGCGCATCAGCGTCACCGGAATTCCCATTCATCCGGTCTTCAGTGAGGAGAAGGATAGCCAGACGTGCCGCAAACGTTTGGGCCTGGGCAACGATCGACCGGTGATCTTGCAAATGGCGGGCGGCTTTGGCATGGGGCCGGTCGAAAAAATATATGGTGGGCTGCTCTCCGTTGAGCGGCCGCTCGACGTCGTGGTCGTCGCCGGGCGAAACGATCCCTTGAAAGATCGCTTGGAGCAGGTCGAAGTGCCCGCACGGCATCGGGCGAAGGTGCTCGGCTTCACCCGCGAGATCGACGAGCTCATGGCCGCCGCCGATATCGTTCTTTCCAAACCGGGCGGTTTGACGACCTCTGAAGTCCTAGCCCGCGGCGCGGCGTTGATGATTGCCAACCCCGTGCCCGGCCAAGAGACTCGCAACAGCGACTTCATCTTGGAAAACGGCGCGGGTGTTAAGGTGAATAACCTGCCAACATTGGCTCACAAGCTCACGCGGCTGCTCGACGACCCTGCCCGCTTGCAGCAAATGAAAGCCGCTGCCCGCCGCCTCGGCCGGCCTCAAGCAGCGTTCGACGTGGCCCGCAAGGCACTCACGTAGGTCCATTCTGGCGGAACGAACCGTTGTGCGTCCATCCGCGAGAAGTCCAACTCACAAAATCGTTCGTCGCCCGGTTCGTAGTCCCGCCAACTTTAGGCGGAATCGACACCGAATTTCCAAATAATGGCGGGACTACCGACGATCTCCCTACTTGTATTGTTATGCCCGCCTGCCTATGCTATGGGTCGATGGGACCAAAATTTATGAGCGATTCCTGGCAGATCCGCATTTACGAACACCAGAGACCCGTTCACAGCGAAAGCTGCCGTGGTCCTCTGGAATTGGGCCGGCAGGTTAAGGGTGAGCAGGGACCGTTCGCCAGTTTTCCCAAGGGCCCGGTGACTCGCTTGATCGTTGCTCGGCTGGAAGATCAAGAGGGCGGCATTTCGCGCCGCCACGTCTTGCTAGATCGCCAAGCCGACGGCTCAATGCGGATCGAGAATGTGAGCGGCACGCTCTCGATCGGTATCGGCAATGGGCCACCAATGGGGCCTGGGGAAGTACGGCTGGCAAAGCTTCCGATCGTTCTCACCGTTGGCAAGAAAACCGTTCGCGTCCAGGCGATTGAGGCGGACCTGGAACCGGATTCAAGCAACTATCGAAGTTTGGCTGCCGTCACCGCTCCGCCCAGGCAGGAGCCGTCGTCGCTGCACAGATTCCCCGGCCTGAACGACCGCTCGTCCGAGGCAAGCGATGCGAATTGTCGGATGCTGCGCTGGCTGCAAGATGTGATGGGCGTCCTCCAAAGCGCGGCGGGCGATGCCGATTTTTTCCAAAAGGCCGCCCAAGCGGTGGTGAACATCACCGGGCTCGATACGGGCCGAGTTATGCTTTTGGACTGCGGTCTTTGGCAAACGCGGGCCTTTGCCTCCGGTCTGGGGCTATCGCGAACTTCCGAAGACGAGCGGCAACCTAGCCGCAGCGTGCTGAATCGAGTCCGCGCGGAAAAGCGGACCTATTGGGAAGTCCCCCGCCTTGCCGCCGACGCGATGGCCAGCATGGTCGGCGTCGCGGCCGTCGTCGCGGCACCACTCTTGGATCCCGGCGGCACCGTCATCGGCGTCGTCTATGGCGACCGCTGCCGTGCAAGCGGGCTTTTTGAACAGAGTCTCATTAGCGAGTTGGAGGCGATGCTCGTCGAGTTGATCGCTAGCGGTGTCTCTGCCGGAATGGCCCGTGAGGAACAAGAACGGATCGCCCTTGCCTCCCGCGTCCAGTTCGAGCAGTTCTTCACGCGCGAACTGTCGGAGCAACTCACGCGCGATCCCAAACTGCTCGACAATCGGGCCGCCGAAGTCTCGCTCCTGTTCTGCGACATTCGCGGTTTCAGCCGCATCATCGAACGCTCGGACCCGCGCGAGTCGGCGCGTTGGATTGGAGACGTCATCGACGTCCTCTCGGACTGCGTTCAAGCGCACAACGGCGTACTGGTCGATTACGTTGGCGATGAGTTGTTGGCGATGTGGGGCGCGCCCGCCGAGCAACCCGAACATGCCCGGCTGGCGTGCCGCGCGGCCATCGATATGCTCAAGGCCATGCCGGACATCAACGAGCGTTGGCGCGGCAGCCTTCCGGAGCCGATCTCGGTGGGGATCGGCGTCAATTCCGGCATGGCCCAGGTCGGCAATCGGGGTTCGCTGCGGAAACTGAAGTACGGGCCGTTCGGCAACACGGTAAATCTTGCCAGCCGCGTGCAAGGCGCGACGAAGTACGTCCGTTCGCCAATCTTAATCACCGGCTCGACCCGTTCGCAACTCGCGTCCGATTTCCTCACGCGCCGCCTCTGCCGGGTCCGCGTCGTCAACATCGCCGAACCGGTCGAGCTCCACGAATTGGCAATCTCCAACGAATCGAACTGGGACGAATTGAAGCAAGGCTACGAGACGGCCCTGGCAGCATTTGAAGCCCGCGATTTCCGCCGCACCGCGCACCTTTTAAGCGGCATCTTGGAGAAGCAGAAATGGCAAGACGATGGCCCCAGTCTGCTCCTGCTCTCCCGTGCGGTCCATTGGCTGATGGACTCCTCGGCGGAATTCGACCCGGTTTGGGTTTTGCCGGGGAAATGATCGCTCCGAGGCTCTCAAAAAAGCCCGTCGCGGCTTCCTGAATCCAAGCCCGCGGCGCAAGAGGTCTGGGTGCATGCAGTTCTTCCTGGGGAGCATGTGACAGGCGGGCCTCTACCGCGTATGATGGTACGATGAACTATTTCTATGATTATGACGTTCTGGTGATTGGCGGCGGCCATGCGGGCACGGAAGCAGCCTTGGCGGCGGCACGGATGGGGGCGAAAACGGCCCTCTTGACCACCAATCTCGACACGATTGGCCAAATGAGCTGCAATCCGGCCATCGGAGGTGTCGCCAAAGGGCAGATTGTCCGCGAAATCGACGCCCTCGGCGGTGCTATGGGCCAAGCCATCGACGCCACCGGAATCCAGTTTCGCATCCTCAATCGCAGCAAAGGCCCCGCCATGCACGGCCCCCGTGCCCAGGCCGACAAGCGGGCCTATCAGATTGAAATCAAACGCATCTGCGAGGAACAACCGAACCTGAGCATTCGACAGGAAACGGTCGAAGATTTGCTGACCGAAGGCGAGGGGGCTGCCCAGCGGATCGTCGGTATCCGCGTGACGGATGGCACCGTTTATCGAGCCGCCGCGGTCGTACTATGTGCCGGCACCTTTATGTGCGGTTTGATCCACGTCGGCAATTCGCAAACTTCGGGCGGGCGGATGGGCGAAAAGGCCACGCACGGCATCAGCGGTGCCTTGAAGCGACTCGGCTTCACGCTCGACCGCTTCAAGACCGGCACACCCATGCGGCTCAACGGGCGTACTATCGACGCGGAACAAACGCAGATCCAGCTTGGCGACGTCGATCCACAACCGTTCTCTTTCATGAACGACCGCATCGACGCGGCTCAGTTGCCGTGCTGGATCACCCACACGACGCCCGAAGTCCACGCTTTGATTCAGGCGAATTTGCATCGAGCGCCGATGTATACGGGCCAAATCGAATCGACGGGGCCGCGCTATTGCCCTTCCATCGAAACCAAGATCGTCCGCTTCGCCGAAAAGGATCGGCACCAATTATTTCTTGAACCGGAAGGCCGCCAAACTAGCGAAGTCTACGTCAACGGCCTCTCGACCAGCCTGCCGCGCGAAGTTCAGGACGCGATGATCCGCATGATCCCGGGCCTTCAGCGAGCTGAAATCATCCGCTACGGCTATGCCATCGAGTACGACTTCGCTCCGCCCGATCAACTCACGGTTTCATTGGAAACGAAGCGCGTTACAGGGCTATTCTTCGCCGGCCAAGTCAATGGCACGACCGGTTATGAAGAAGCGGCCGGGCAGGGGCTTCTGGCCGGGGTGAACGCCGTGCTGCGGATTCGCGGTCAGGAACCGTTAGTTCTGGGCCGCGAAGAAGCCTATTTGGGCGTCATGATCGACGACTTGGTAACGCGCGGTGTCGATGAGCCTTATCGCATGTTCACTAGCCGGGCCGAGTACCGCCTTTCGCTCCGAGGCGATAATGCCGATCGGCGACTGACCACACGTGGCATCCCATTGGGCCTCGTCACTCTCGCTCGTCAACAGCGGCTCGAAACCAAGCTTACGGATATCGAGCGAGCGGAAGGTCTATTGGAGACGAATCGCAGCGAAGGGCTATCGCTAGCGCAGTTGCTCAAGCGAACCGAAACGACCTGGGAAAACCTCGTTGAGCGGCTGCCCGAGCTTGGCGGATTCTCGCCGGAGGTCGCCCGGCAAGTGACCTATGACGCCAAATACGAAGGTTACCTAGTCCGGCAGCAAATCGACATCGATCGTCAACTTCGGCTTGCCGTGCGAAAAATCCCGGCAAGCGTCGATTTTACGAAAGTCCTCCATCTCAGGGCCGAAGCTCGCGAGAAGTTCGAGCGGGTTCGACCGGTCGATCTTGCCCAGGCGGGACGCATCAGTGGAATCACCCCGTCCGACTTGGCCATCCTAACTATCCATCTTGAGGGTGGAATTCGTTAGCCGATGCCGTCCCGGTCAACGTAGCCTCCCGATATTACGATGCTCAAGACTAAATTGCATATTGCGATTGGTCGCAACATGCTTGTAGACAATAACTTGCGGCAACGATGTTCGTATTGACTATCTTGGGGAGATAGCTATAATGCGTCGGTTGGCAACTTCGGTAATGTCGGCATTACTGGTTGAAATTGCCGTTTGAATTCGTTTTCGGGTTGTGAGGGCTTTGCGTACACGGCGAACTTGGGATCGGCAAGGAAATAAGTGGGAATTTCCCCTTACGAAGTGCCATTCTTCCCGCCATTAACACGGAGGACTAGAAATCACTGGAACGCCTGCCGGCGGCAAACCGGTGATTTCGCTGATCTGGCTGGACTACGGCCTGGAAGAGGGATAGTGAAGATGAAGACGGTTTTCACGACTGGAGAAGCTGCAAAAATTTGCAAAGTCAGTCAACAGACAATTATTCGTTGCTTTGATTCGGGACAACTCAAGGGGTTTCGCGTCCCCGGCAGCCGCTTCCGCCGCATTCCGCGAAGCGAACTGTTCACGTTCATGCGCGATAATGGGATCCCCACCGACGCGCTGGAGAGCGGCAAGCGTAAGGTTTTGATCGTGGACGACGACGCGGAACTGGTCGAACTGATCAGCGATGTCCTGGTTCGCGACGGGCGATTTGAGATTCGCACCGTCAACAACGGCTTTGATGCCGGCATGATGGTCAAGGAATATCATCCCGATCTAATCGTGCTCGACGTCATGCTTCCCGACATCAACGGCAAGGAAGTCTGTCAACGGGTTCGCGGCGACCGCGCCATGGATGATGTGCGAATCATTTGCATCTCCGGCATGGTCGAAGACGACAAAATCGCCGAGCTTCGGGCTGCCGGCGCCAACGACTTTATGCACAAGCCGTTTGAGGTTGATAAGCTGATGGAGCGCATGTGCCACCACCTGGATATTGAAACCGTCCACGCCTCGTGATCGTATTGCCCTCCCTCGCTGCGGCTCGCTGGTCATGGCTTCCCATGACCGATGCCTCGGCTGTTGCCGTGCTTGGCTGGTTGCTTTCGGCCCAGCATGAGCCAGATCGGAACGTGCCCCCTTCCACTCATGGGAGAGCGGGCTTGGTTGGGGCAAACGAAGCACAAGGATCAATCGAAGCACTAACAGCCATTTTGGCTGCCGATCCACCGTTTGCTTTATGGGCTGCATGTAAGGCGAATCGCGCTGAGGCTGCGGTGCCGACTAGCCTTGCTGATATTGCCTCGCTCCTAGCATGTAAGGCCCTGCTGTGGTTACAGTGGGATGCTGCTTCATCGCCGCCTGAGATCACAGCGGAACGTGCCGAACATATTTCTGCCAGGATTGCAACTACCGTGGCCGATTCCCAACGGGCAGCAGAATTGGCCGCTCCCTTGGGTGCCGTCGCCCAGGAGCAAGCCCGATTGTTGGCATTGCTTGGGGACGGTGCTGCATGGTTTATCGACTCCGGCAAGTCGCCCCCCCGATCCTCACCGCGATTGCCGACTTGGCTGACTGAAATCTCCCCTCTCCCGCGACCATCCGTACACGGTGCCCGAGAAGAGGGGCCGGGGGTGAGGGCACTTGGAACTGTCAAACGCTCCGATCTGCCCATTCTTACCCCCTCCCTTCTCCCCGCGCTTACCGCTAAACTCGCCCGCCTCGCCGAGCTTGAAACCCAGTTCGACTTGGCCGTCGAAGCGGGAAAAATCTCCGCGATGGCCGAATTTGCCGCCGGAGCGGGTCACGAGATGAATAACCCGCTGGCCGTGATTTCCGGTCGGGCACAGCTTCTTTTGCGCGATGAAACCGCCCCCCAACGGCGCAACGAGTTGGCCTTAATCCACGCGCAAGCAATCCGGGTTCACGAAATGATTGCCGATATGCGACTCTACGCCACGGCCCCACGGCCCGAGCGTCATTCAGTCGAACTGGTCGAACTTGTTCGCCGTGCAACGGACGAACTTCGCGCCGCGGCCATCGAGCAGGAAACTGAGTTGGTATTCGCGCCCTCGACCGATACCTTGCCGATCCTTGCCGACCCGGTGCAAGTCGCGGTTGCCGTGAAGGCCATCGTTCAAAATGCCTTGGAAGCCCTGGCCCAAGGAGGTCGCATCGAAGTTTCCCTCGACGGCAGCGGCGAGGAAGCAACCATCACCATCGCCGACAACGGCCCCGGCATCCTTCCCGAAGAGCGGCCCCACATCTTCGAGCCATTCTATGCCGCGCGTCAAGCCGGCCGAGGCTTGGGCATGGGGCTCTCCAAGGCGTGGCGGATCGTAACCAATCACGGCGGGCGGATCGAAGTCGCCAGCACCTCAAGCTGCGGGGCAACTTTCGTGATACGGCTGGCAAGGACGGAGTGAGCGAGCAAACAGGGGAATAAAAGGTGCCACCCACAACCGTCGACGCGGCAAGGATCTCCCTGGCTGCGTTGGATACTCGTCCAAGCGGCTATGAAGACGGTCCGTAAAGACGAAGCATTGAAGAACTTTTATGCGCGCGTGAGAAAACGTTCCAGTGCCAAGATCGCCCGTGTAGCGACGGCGCGCAAACGTGCAGAGATAGGTTGGAAAAAGCTGCGTCGGTGGCACGATGAACATGCCGCCAGCGCGAGCTGACGATACCCTGCGACGCGCACCAGCACGACCGCGTGTGGCCCGCAAAAGGTGTCTCGTGCGACGCAAGTCGGCACCGTGTTCCTGATTGGGCACTGCGGTTGGTGAATATTATCCTGTGCGACAGGCGCGAGCCTGGCCGGCACGAATGGGTGACTACGACTGTGCGCGTACGCGAAAGATAAAACACAAACAAGACATCCATGTCGAGAACATTTCGGCGAATCCATTCGCCGACCGGGGAGGCTCATTGCCGCCCCTGGACCCCGGCTAGCCTTTCCCTGTTCCTTTTTTTGTTTATAACGATAAAACGGGGCCTTGACACGACGACGGTTATGGGTGACACCTTTT
>JANXOJ010000329.1 GCA_025353625.1 Planctomycetota bacterium
GTAACACTTTACCGGAGTGAAGTAAATTCGAGGCAGATTACTTCGTGGGGCAGGTTTTTAACCTGCCTGAATTCTGGGCAGGTTTTTAACCTGCCCCACGAATAAACATTTCCACTCCGCTAAAAAGATACGCATTTTTTCAAATGCTTTCGGTTCCCGTTGACCGGCGAAACATAACCTATATAATGAGAATGTTCGGTCTGGGAAACGTCGATGAGTTTTGGGCTATGGCATCCTCTGTTGCACCCCAACGCCTCCGTCAGGTGTTTTTTGTGTTTATTCATAAAGCTTTCCGTGAATAGGCCGTAAATGCAACTTTCTCAGAGTGTTACGTATTCTTTACAGGCCCTCCTCCAACTTGCCGAGTCGGGCGAGGGTGTGCTTATTACGCGCGGAAAGTTGGCCGCAACCGGCCACATGCCCGAGCGATTTCTGCTTGAAATTCTCCACGATTTGGTGAAGCGTGGCATCCTACGCTCCACGAGAGGTGGCGGGGGCGGCTTTGCATTGGCCAATACTCCGGAGAATATCTCGCTTTTGCAGGTCGTCGAAGCAGTCGATGGCCCTTTGCCCGCCGGATTGCCGGCCAATTCGCACCTGCCGACGGAACTCAATGGCTGGTTGCGAACGTCTCTGGTAGCAATTTGCGAAAGCACGCGATTGCGTCTTTCGCAAATTACCCTTGCCTGCCTGCTGCGAGAAATGGTTAAACCGCGATTGGAAAATAACGAGGGGATTCCGTTACCTTCCAATACTGACTTCCAGCCCGCCGAAAGAGCGATTGGATAGGCTCGCGTTGTCAGCCAACCCGATTTGGCGTCGATGTGGCAAGAGCATGGAATGCCTTGCTAACGGAACTAGTCGAAACCGCGCGTTCGCCGTCGTGCAGAAAGGTGCTGTTCCCGCCGGCTCGATTGGCCGCCGCCAGCGCAGCCTCGGCTCGTCTGAGCAGAATCATGAAATCGTCGCCATCGACGGCACATGCGACGCCCAGGCTGACCGTTATATTGGACGCTCCGGGCTCAATCGATAGCTCGCGATCGGCGACGGTTTGGCGCATCCGCTCCGCGATCCCCAATGCGGCGGCCAGTTCAACGCCGGGCAACATGAGAATGCAGCATCCTGGGTTGAAGAATCCCACCGTGTCCATCTCGCGCACCACCCCCTGCATGAATCGGGCAATCGCTTGGAATCTCGACTCGCGCGTGCGCGGATCGTGGACTGCCACGAGCTCTTCGTATTGATTCACCTCCAACAGGGCGATGGCAAAAGGTGGGCCGCCCCGTTTGTACTCCGCGAGCCGGCTGCGAAGCTGCTGGCAGAACGCGGCGCGCGGCAGCATCCGCTCGGCCATCTCCGGCGAAAGCCCCGGCGACGGCCGATCTTGGTTGTCGATGTGGTTGGAGTCGTTCTCGGCGGTGCTCGCTTTCTGTTCCGGTACGAGGATACATTTGCCGCCATCGTTTGCGTGGGCACAGTTGCGGCCCGCTTTCTTCGATGCGTAGAGGGCCGCATCGGCGCGCTCGATCAAATGGGCAGCGTCCTCGCCACCGCCGACCTCGGCAACACCTAGGCTGGCCGTAACGCACAAAAGTCGGCGTTCGTAGCGGATGCGTCGGTCCTGGATGGCCGTGCGAATGCGCACGGCCGCGACACTCGCTTCGGCAAGCGAACTCCCCGGCAAGATAACGGCAAATTCTTCGCCGCCGTATCGGGCAACGAGATCCATCTCGCGCAGCGTTCGCCGCAAGACTCGGCCAACGTGGCGCAGAACCTCGTCGCCTGCCCGATGGCCGAATTCGTTATTGAACTTCTTGAAGCGATCGATATCGAGCAAGATAATGGAGAACTGCCGAGTGTCTCTGCGATATTCGGCCATCCGCCGCGACATTTCTTCGTCGAAGCGGCGGCGATTGGCGAGCAAGGTGAGCGAATCGGTGCGGGCTTCCAGGGTTTGCGACTTGATCTGCCGCGACTGTTCCTGGAGCTGCTTCTCCGTCGACTCCAGCCGCTGCTGCAAATGCTGATTCGCGGTCACGAGGCGGTCGACAATTGCGCGGATTTTGGTTCCCGTCGGCACCTCCCGGGATGAAAGCGACGTACTTGCTTCCGTCACTTCGCTGGCATGATCGGCCACATCGGTGGCAACTTTTGCAATCAACGCCTGGAGGTCGAGCATGGCGGCATCCTTGGCGGGTGCGGTCGGTGGTCGCACGATCGCCAGTGCCGAGGGTTGGGCCGGCACCGGTTGCGTCGCAGGGGGGCTAGCCGGAGCTTGCTCGTGTCGAAGAATCCACGCTACCAGGGATGCCAAGCCGGCAACCGCCGCAAGCAAACAAAAACTATTGAGGATCGCAGTAAGCACGGATGTAGACCTTTTATCGCTGTTGCGTTGTCGCGGTGGCGTTGTTGCTGTGGCGTTATCGCTGTTGCGTTGTTGCTGTGGCGATCCAACGACGCATTCTTTATGCGTTGCTCGGAAGCCACCTTCGCTACATGTTCATAGGGTACAAAGCCTATCCGGTCAAACATTTTCGCCTCAATTTGGCCAAGTTTAACGACTTTGAGCATTATTCAAGCGTTCCCCTGCGATGCCGCATTTCACATCCGGCACGCGACGCTGTTTTCGTGAATCTATTTCATTATCGTGTCGGCGGCGAAGACTTTGGATATCCGGGCCGAAAAAATCGATAACTACTACGTTGGGGGAGATATCCCTCACATCAACCGGCAGTTACTAATCGTCGATTATCCAAAGGGGCATGGGAGGCCGATGCTTCGCCAAACGCCGACCAATTCGGGGCGACTGAATGCGTTTCAGCGCGTCATGCTGCATTGGAGCAGCATCCATCCGTACAACGCGACGCACACCTTCAAAATCGCCGGGCCGCCGCGGCACGCCGCCCTGACGCGCGCGGTTCGTGAAACCTATCTTGCCTTGGGCGTGGGGCGGGTGCAACTTTCCGACGATTGCCGGAACTACAGCCATGCACCGGATGCCGAAGCGGAAGTCGCGATTGAAGAACCTGAAACTTTCGGCAGCGAGTCCCTCGAACAACATATCAGTCGAGAAATGAATCGACCGTTCGCCCGCACGAACTGCCGACCGTTTCGCATCTCGATCGTGCCTTGCGGCTCCGAGTTTCATCATATCAGCACGACCTACGACCATTGGATGGCCGATAGTGTGGCAGCGCGAATTCTGCTGCGCGGTATTTTAGGGCGGTATCTGGGGTTTGAAACGTTGCAAAACGAGCGGCCGCCGACGCTCTACCCGCCGACCTATCGCAAGGCGTTTCGCAGCTACTTCGGCCCCATCGGTTTGCCTGCCGCAATCTTGCGTTCCATGCAGCAATGGCGCAACAATCGCTCTGCCTGGCGCGTCGCGTTTTGGTCGAACAAGCGATGGGATGTAAACTATCAACGGTTTTGTACTTCGTCGGGAACGGTGGCGCGGCTGAAGGAGTTTGCCCGCTCAAATTCCGCAACGGTTCACGACGTAATCCTAGCGGCGTTTTCTCGGGCACTCGCCCGGTCGATGCCGTCGCGCGGGCGCGAGCGCGGCATTGCCTTGGGAAGCATCGTCGACAGTCGATCCGTGGCCGATATCGATTTGAGCAATTCGCTGGGCGCGTTTTTGGGTTACTATCTCGTTCGCAACCAACCCGACGCTTCGGCAACGCTTGCGTCGACCGTGCGCGAGATTGCAGCGAGAACCGCGCCGATCAAAGCGCGGCATCGGTATCTCGATAGTGCGATTAACATGCAGGCGACAAACCTCGTCTGGCCGTGGCTCGACGAGGCGGACAAGCCGCACTATACGCGCTCGGTTCTGCCGATGACCGGCGGCGTATCGAACGTCGTGGTCCGCGAGCCGTGGATCGACGCAAACCGCGACAAAATCCTAGAGTACCACCGCGTCGCCCCGACCGGCCCATTGCTGCCGCTGGTCATTACTCCCACGACGCTCGGCGATTCGATGAACATCGGCGCGACCTACCGCATTGCCGGTTTCGCCCGAGCGAAAATTGATGGCCTGATGGCCAATCTGATCGAGCAACTGGAGAATCCGCACGGTTCGTCGGTTGCCGGCCGCCAAGGTAGGTTCCGAGTACTCAGCGGAGCAACTCCGCATCGGGTCGCGTGAAGAACGTTAAATTGGGATTGCGGAGGCTTGCCGACGTACTCCCAAGAACGCATACCCACTCGCGTATCGTCTCCGGGCAGTGTACAATAGTGGGTTGACTTCCCATTCGGACCCGACGGACGAAAGATAAATTCCACGTGGCAGACGATAATTCGAGCGTTGAGACAATTATCCCCCGAGACGCCAGCTTTGGTCTTCGCCGCGCGCAGATTGCGGCGCGCGTTGCCGCCGAGAACCGCGGCCGCGAAATCGTAATCCTCGATATGCGGGAGTTGACTTGCATGTTCGACTTCTTCGTACTCGTCAGCGGGGCCAGCCGTCGCCAGTTACACGCCATCGCCGAAGACATCGATAACGTCTTCGAGAAGGAGCTAGGCGACAAACGGCTGGGCCAGGAAGGTTACGACGAAAGCCATTGGATTCTACTCGACTACGGCGACTTGGTGGTCCACATGTTCGAGCCGGAAACCCGCGCTTACTATGCCCTCGAGGAGCTATGGGCACAAGCCAAACGCGTGCCGGTCGAAGAGATTTCGTAGTTTCTGTCGACGCCACCCTACTGCACCATGACCTTACTTCCCACCCTTCAAGCCCGCTTCCGTCAGGCCCTGGCCCCGCTGACCGAGAATCCCGAGCCGTGGTTGGAGATGATCCGCCGTGCCCAGGACGACCGCTTTGGCGACTATCAGGCCAACTTCGCGATGGCCTTGGGCAAGCAGTTGGATAAGAAGCCGCATGAGTTGGCCGCCGAGGTTGTTGCCCGGCTCGATGTGGCCGATATCTGCCATCCGCCGGAGGTCGCCGGACCCGGCTTCATCAATCTGCGGATCAAGGACGAGTGGCTCGTCGCGCGGCTTACCGCGGCATTGAACGATCCGCGCTTAGGCATCGAGACGACAGTTCGGCCGCGCGTCTTCGTCGTCGATTTCTCGGGGCCCAACGTCGCCAAGCCGATGCACGTCGGCCATATCCGCTCGACGGTGATCGGCGATGCGCTATGCCGCATTCTGCGATTCATCGGGCACACGGTCATCAGCGATAACCACATTGGTGACTGGGGCACGCAGTTCGGCATGATAATTTACGGGTACAAGCATTTCCGCGATGAAAATACCTACCGTACGCGGCCCGTGGTCGAACTGGCGCGCCTTTACCGCTTGGTCCGCCAGTTGACGGATTATTTCGACGCGAAAGAAAAGCTGCCGGAACTCCAGCAGCGGTACGGCGAAAAGCAGGATGAGCTAAACGCCCAAACGATCGCGGCTACTCCCCAACAAGGCCGGAAAGTTGACAAGAAACTCCGCGAGGCGGTGCAGAAGCTCGAAAAGGCAGTTAAAGAGGCCGTCGATGAGATCGCCTCCGCCGATAAAAAGATCGCCGAAGTCGATTCGAGTCCTGCTCTAGCCCAACTTGCGGCCGAGCATCCCGATATTAAGCGATCCGGCCAGGCCGAGACCGCGAAACTCCACGCCGGCGATGCCGAAAATTATCGCTATTGGCAAGAGTTCATGCCCTACTGTCTGGACGATATTGAACGGCTCTATCGCCGGCTCTACGTCCATTTCGATCACACCTTAGGGGAGAGTTTCTATCGTTCGATGTTGGCCGACGTCGTGGAAGAGTTGCAGCGGCGCGGAATCGCTCGCGAAAGCCAAGGCGCGGTCTGCGTCTTCTTGGAAGGCCATCCGGCACCGATGATCGTGCGAAAGCAGGACGGCGCCTACCTTTACGCCTCGACCGATCTGGCCACCATTCGCTATCGCGTCGAACGGTGGAAGCTCGACGCCATACTCTACGTCGTCGATCATCGGCAGAGCCTGCACTTCCAACAGCTTTTTGCCGCAGCACGCCTGCTGGGCAACGACAAACTTGAATTGCAGCATGTGAATTTCGGCACCGTCCTGGGTAAGGATGGCCGCCCCTTCAAGACTCGTGCCGGGGACACGGTGGGCCTCGAAGGGCTGCTCGATGAAGCGATCCTTCGCGCGGCGCGGATCGTTGCGGCGAACGACGACGCCAAGCCCGACGGTGCGGAACTGTCGCCCGAGCAACGCGCTTGCGTAGCCGAGACCGTCGGTATCGGGGCGTTGAAGTATGCCGATCTTTCGCAAAATCGTACGAGCGACTACGAGTTCGACTACGACAAAATGCTGGCCATGAACGGAAACACGGCCACTTATATGCAATATGCTTATGCCCGCGTGCGGAATATCTTCGCCAAGGGCGATATCGATGTCGAGCAACTTCGCGGATCGGGCGCGGCGATCGCGTTGAGCTCGCCGGCGGAGAGGGCCTTGGGCCTGGAATTGCTCCGGTTGGGCGATGCACTCAACGCTACGGTCGTCGATTATCGCCCCAACCATTTGACGGCCTATCTGTTTGACGTGGCCAATAGTTTCTCGTCCTTTTATGAACGTTGCTCCGTCCTGAAGGCCGAAACGCCGGAGCTCCGCAACAGCCGGCTGCTATTGTGCGACCTCACGGCACGCACGATCTTGAAGGGTCTGGAACTGCTAGGGATCGGTGCCGAAGAGAAAATGTAAGTCGAGGGCGGATTGCGCCCAGCAGGGTGGCGTCGGGAGTTTCGACAGTTCAAGCATCCGACGCGAAGACCGACCAATTTGATCCACTTCTCGATGGCCGGGTGCTGCGGCCTTGCGTAGCCGGTCTGCTCGACAATGCCCAAAAGCACACTGCCCCACAAAAAGCACACCGCCCCACAAAAAGCAAAGGGGAGGCCGGGCGACTTGCCCGACCTCCCGCTACGCTCATGCAAATAGATGTCCTAGGACACTATTTCAATTAGCAACCGCCGCAACGGCGGGCACGATGGCAACGCTGACGCTTGCAGCAGGACGAACCGCAGGACGACTCGCCGCAGGACGAAGTGCCACAGGACGAAGCGGCACAGGACGACTCGCCGCAGGACGAGGCACCACAGGACGAACCACAGGACGAACCGCAGGACGACTCGCCGCAGGACGAGGCACCACAGCTCGAACCACAGCTCGAACCACAGCTCGAACCACAGGACGACTCACAAGGAACTTCGATGGTCTGCTCGACCATGTGACAAACCTGGACCTGGACCTTCTTCTCGACCGTGTGGGGGACCATGACGGTGTAGTTTTCGGTCTTCGGAACCTGGTGGGTCTCGTACGAAGTGACCTGCTCGTCGCGGGTCTCGGTCTTCGGAACGCAAACCGTGTAAGCAACCTCACGCGAACGCTGCTCGGTCTTGCTCTCGCAAACCGTGTGCGTACGAGTGCGGGTCTCGCAATGCGATTCGCAAATCGTCCTCATGCGGGTACGCGTCTCGCAACGCGACTCGCAGACGGTGTGCGAACGAGTGCGATTCTCGCAATGGCTCTCGCAGATCGTCTTGGTACGGGTACGATCCTCACAATGATACTCGCAAACTTGGTGCGAGCACGTACGAACCTGGTTCTCGTTGTGGCAAACCTTGGTCGTGCGGGTGCGGGTCTCAGGATGGCATACCGTCACCTGGTAGGTGTACGGCTCTTGCACGGTCTCGCACTTGTTGACCGTGACTTCGTAGCTCTCGCTGACCATGTTCGGCACGTAGGTGCGGCAGGTCTTCATGCAAGGGGCCGGAGCGGCGCAACCACCGCAAGCCGACTCACCGCACGAGGAGCAACCACCACAAGACGACGTGGCACAACCGCAACCGGTGTTGCAAGTCGGGGCGGGGGTGCAGACCGGAACTTGCGTCTCTTCCCAATGGCCCTTATCGACGCAACGGGTGCGGGTCTCGCTGACCGGCACGCTGTGCTGTACGCAACGAGTGCCTTGACGGCTCTCGGTCGAGGGGACGTTGACGGTGTACTCTTCCGTCTTGTCGGCCCAAACCGGAACGCAGACCGTGTACTGGGTCTCGACGGTCTTCGTGGTCGGAACCTGGACCTGATAGGTCTCGGTCACTTCGTGCGAAGACGGCACCGAGACGCAATAGGTCTCGGTACGAGTGCGGGGCTCCGAAACCATCGTCGTGTAGCTACGCTGCACGGTCTTGGTGACGGGAACGGTCTCGCATACCGTGAAATTACGGGTGCGAGTCTCGGCTGAACACTGGGTCTCGGTCACGGTACGCTCTTCGGTAACCGTGGTCGGAACCATGATGGTCTTCTTCACCATCGTTGGGGCACACGCTGGGGCAGCGCAACCGCCGCAAGCTGCCGGAGCAGCATCGCCACATCCGCCGCACGCCGCCACCGGGGCCGCGCCAGCACATCCACAATCGCCCGCTTGGGCGACATTGACTGCCAACAACAAGGCAGCCGTAACAAGCAAAGATCCCACTAGCTTCATCAGATTTCTCCTGCAATAAAAGGGACCAAGGTCGAGCTGGCCCGGACTACATGTCCGAAGAATCCAACCAACAGTAAGTTAAATACTACCTAGCCATCGCAGAATATCAAGTCTACGCAGTCGAAAAAAATGAAAATACATGCCCGACAGGTAGAATTCTGACGATTTTTTACATAAATCACCCATTTTGCATCAAAACTGAAGCGACATTCTAGCCAACCCACCCAATTTAACTATTTGGTAATCGAACCTCAACCCTTGCCTCCCTTGAACACTACTCGCTAAACTGTTTTCCATGTCTACCCATGAGCACATTCTGGTCGTTGAGGATGAAGAACACTTGGCAATGGGGATCCAATTCAACCTCGTTGCCGATGGGTACCGCGTCACCGTCCTGGGCGATGGGCGGGAGGCCGTCAAACTACTGACCGCATCGAGCCGGGATGTCGATCTGGTCGTCCTCGACTTGATGCTGCCGGGCATGAGCGGATATGCAGTTTGCGAGTCGCTGAGGGCCATCGACCGCGAAATACCCGTCCTCATTCTCAGTGCTCGAACGCTGGCGGAGGACCGCACGCGGGGATTTGATGTTGGCGCGAATCAGTATATGAGCAAGCCGTTTGAACTGGATGAATTTCTGAGCCGAGTTCGCAATTTGCTAGCATTCTCCCGTCACAAAGTCGAAAAAGTCGCGTCGACGCTCTCCCAGCGGGTGTCGAGCTACGAATTTGCCGGTGCAAAAATCGATTTCGACAGCTTTGAGGTTCAAGCAAACGGCGAGTCGTTCCGGATGACGCAGCTTGAAATGAGCTTGTTGCGGTATTTCATCGAGAATCCAGGCCGCGTTATTCCCCGCCGCGAACTGCTCGAGAATGTCTGGCAAATGCCCGGAGGCATCCACACGCGAGCCCCCGACCAGTTTATCCGACGGTTGCGGAAGATATTTGAGCCCGATCCGGCCGAACCGCGTTATTTCTTGACGATCCGCGATGCCGGATATCGGTTTGTGCCGCAAGGGGAAGCGGCCGGCTAGTTTTTCACCTCGCCTCTGGCAAGGACGGCGCGTATTTCGCTGAGACCTTCGTTGGCCTTGGGGTATTGCGGGTTCAATTTCAAGACGTTCAACAGCGCCGCCTCGGCCGCTTTGAGATCGCCCTTTGCCTGATGCTGCGTTGCCAATAAGAAAAACGCGTCCGGCTGCGACGGGTCGATCAAAGTCAGGCGGGTCAGACAGGCAATCGCCTTATCGGTTTCTCGGTTCGCACAGTAAAGTTGGCCCAGGTTGAACAACGCGCCAACAAAATTGGGATCGAAAGTTAGCGCAAGTTGGAATTGCTCCTCCGCCTTGTCGAACTCTTTGATTTGCATGTAGACCCTGCCCAAATTATTGTGGTCGGAGGCTCGATCGAACTGCACTTTGAGGCCCTCAAGGTGGTATTTGACCGCCTCGGCGAACTTGCCTTGCTTGGCGAGTACGATGCCAAGATTGTTGTAGGCATCCGCATATCGGAAATTCGCCATCAGGGCAAAACGGAAATACTTTTCCGCAAGCATCAGTGCCGGCAGATCGCCCTTTTCACCCAATCGAGCGTAATAAACGCCCAGATTATTGTTGCCGAAATCGTAGTCGGGCTTGATCTCAACCGCCGCAGCGAACTGCTTGGCCGACAAGTCGAGCAGTTTTTGACCGGCCGCGGCGTCGGTTCGCATTAAGGCCATACCGTCTTCATCGTACTGAATGCCAATGTGGTTGTAGGCGAAGTAGTTGTTGTCGGTTACTTTGACCGCATGTTCAAACAATTTGTAGCTGTCGTGCCAGTAGCTCACCTGCCGGAATGTGACGATGCTCAAGAGTAAAAGCACCGCGACGCACTCCGCGATAATCGCCACGCGAGTCTCGGGCCAGCGATCCACCAGTGCCTTCAGCAGCCAGGCCACCATGATGTAGACGCCGATCATGGGTAGGTACGTGTAGCGATCCGCACGGGCTTGCGTGCCGACTTGCAGCAGCCCGATGACCGGCACCAGTGCCCCTAAATACCAAAACCAGCCGACCGCAAGGAACGACCACTTAGGTTTGAGGAACAGTGCCACCGTAACGCCGACGGTGATAATCGCCAGCAACACGCCATACACGGCAATCTGCATAACGACGGTACGGTTCCAGCCGTCCGGGATCATGTGCGGGTGGGCATAGAAGGGTGCCATGCCCGTCGGCCAGACCGTTTGACGGAGATACTCACCGTAGGCGACAATCGCATTCTTGATGCGGGCCCCCATCGGCAGACCCTCCAACGAGTTTAGCGCGACACCTTTGTGCTGGCCGTACACGGTGATATAGCAGTCGCCCAGTACCATGGCGAACCAGGGAATTTTTTCCAAAATCAACCCGATTAAGGTGCCCAGATTCGCGGTTCCATTGCCGCCTAGGCCGAGTGCTTTACGCCAGCGATCCAGCGGCCAGATATCGAGCAGCAGAAACACGCACGGCAAGCTGACGATCATCGACTTGGCCATCAAGCCCAGGCCGAACAAGAGCGTGACGATAAGGTAGATGCCGAAGGTGCCGACTGCTTCGCCTTGCGTCGATTGAAAAATCGGTCGCCGCCGAACGTACCAAGCGTAGGCCAGCATCGACGAGGTCCAGAACAGCCCGCAAAGAACGTCCTTGCGCTCGGCCGCCCAGGCGACCGATTCGGCCCGCAAGGGATGGATGGCAAAGAGTACGGCGACCACCACGCAGGGCCAAAGCGTACCGGTCAGAAGCCGCATAGCCAGGAGTAGCAGCACGGCATTCGCACAGTGGAGCGCCATACTGACCAGATGGTGCCCGCCGGGCCAGCTCTTGGCATATTCCGGCCGCATCGGATCCCACACGTAGACCTGTGCTTGCGGATCCCATTGGCCGAACAACTGGCAGTCGAGCATGTGCGACATCCAGGTCAGGGGGTGCCAGTTTCCAGCATGGGCGTCGCCCATCGCCCATTGAATCCCTTCCCAAGTGATTCCGCGGACCACCATCGGCGTCTTATAGATGTAGACGTTGTCGTCGCAGACGGTGAATTTATGGTTTGCCGTCTGTCCATAGAGTGCCACGACGAGCAGAACTAGGGCCGTGCATAGCCCGAATGTCAGCCCCTTGCGGTCCATCGGCAGAGGCGGAACGTATTCGTCGTGCGGGGTTCCCAGCCAAGACCACGACGGCTCCGACGAGCTTTCCCCGCGTCCCTGGGAGTCTTTCAGTGCTCGGCGGCGTTGTTCATACTTGTTTGCCATAGTTCTATTCTGGATTTTCGCCGCGAATCGTGCAAGTGCCGCCAGGCGAAATTCAAGATCGCGGTTCGCTTCGAGCGGTTTACCCCAATAGGTGCCGAGCCACCGCCCAATCGATCATCCACCATGCCACGGCGGCTGCCGCCAGGATGCGGTATATCGCGAAGGCAACCAGCGTATGCTTCGAGAGGAAGCTAATGAAGAGCTTCACGGCAATCCAAGCCGTCACAAACGAGACCACGAAGCCGATCGCCAACAGGTTGAACTGCGCCACGTTCAGATCGTGATAGTGCTTCTTCAGACTATAAAGGGTTGCGGCGAACATCAGCGGCACGCCCGCCAGGAAGGAATACTCGGCGGCCGTTTTCCGCTCGACACCGGTCATCATGCCGCCGAGAATCGTCGATCCGCTCCGCGACATTCCGGGCCAGAGGCCGCAAACCTGGAATGCGCCCATCCACAATGCTTCTCGCCAAGTCATGGCGTCGAGGTTCGTCACTTTGGCCTTGGGGCGATACCATTCAACGGCCAGCATCCAAATCGCCCCCACGAGGAATGCCGCCGCCACCGTGATCGGGGCAAGCTTCGGATCCATTAGCTTATCTTCGATCACTTGGTTGAACATCAAAGCCAGAAGGCCCGCCGGAACGCAGGTGATGAACAGCAGCCCCAGCCCGCGAAGACCGGAAAGCCCTCGGTTGTCCCTCCACCGCGCGAGACGTGCGAACCGTTCGGGCAGGACAAATAGGACGGCCAGAATGGCCCCCAGTTGGATGATGATTTCAAACGCCTTGGCCGCTTTTTCGCCACCGATAACCTCGTCGAAGCCGATGAGGTTGTTCGTCAAAAGCAAATGCCCGGTCGAGGAAACCGGCAGGAATTCCGTGACCCCTTCGACGATGCCCATAATGATGGTTTTGATAATACTTTCCAAGTGACTCTTCCTCGATTTGGCGTTGATAAATGCTCCATAAAATATACACTAAACAGCGGGTGTTCGTGTGCTGGTGCTCGGCAGGCCCTAATTTCGTGGTGCAGGCGTCCTCTACCGGAGTTGCTCGCGCCCTTCCGCTCCCACAGCCGTCCGAAGACATTGAAGCGGTACGGCGCAAGCCGTCCGGTGTCGGCCAGGCGACCTGCAAACTCCGAGAAGCCTTTGCCGAAATTGTGGTGCAGGCGTCCCGCCTGCTGGACTTTGCAGTTGGCCTTGGCTACCGGTCGTCCCCGGTTGACGTTTTCCACAAACAAGGATATATTGACTGGGTGCTAAACTGCACGGTGGGTGTAGCTCAGTTGGTTAGAGTCCCAGATTGTGGATCTGGTGGTCGCGGGTTCAAGTCCCGTCACTCACCCCTTTCTAAGTGAAAGCCTCGCAATCCGTTACGATTGCGGGGCTTTCTTCGTTGCGGGCCGATTTTAGCCCCTCATTGCCAAATTGCCACAAAGTTTTGCAATCCCCCCGCTGCGCAAAACTAATTGATATGCGACCGAAGTCGAGGTATAATACCATTCGGGCACGCTTGGCAGTGCATCTGCTTCGGAATGTCGAGTTTTCCGTTAGCAATCACCGCCGGATTGGAATAGCAATTTGACGCCGACAACAGTTGAAGTTGATACGCCCGTTAAAACCGATCATCCCCACCAGCTTCGCCACAGCATGGCCAGCCAAGTGAGAGCCAAGTATAAGATGGAGGCGGCCCGCGTCTTCATGGGCCATTCCGACATGAAAGTCACCGAGATTTACGCGGAGCGAGACTTGGCACTTCTCCGTAAAATTGCCCGTGAAATCGGGTGAGAGACAATCACCGCCGGGCGAACTTGCTCCGGGTGATTGTGAACCCTGAGAAACACCACCGCCTGCTCAATGGTCAGGCGACGATTAGGAACTGCGGCAATCGATCCATCAACCACGATACCGACAGCGAAAGAACAATCCTTGGGGTGAGACATTTAACTTACTCCGGAGGTAATCGGAGCCTGCGGGACTGCCGCAGCCAGGCGGGCACCCTGGCCCGAGCCACTGACTGAGATATAGTATACACATTTTCACTATTGACGCAAGCGGGCGGGCTAACATTTAATGTTGTGGGTGGGATGGGTTGGCCCACCCAAAATACAAGAGGAGTGCTGAAATATGGCCAAGCAAAACTGCCCGGAATGTTTTACTGAATTTAACCTTCCCGAGTCGGCCGTTGGTAAGCGGATCAAATGCAATGTCTGCCAGTGTGTTTTCCAGACTATGCAGGAATTGCCAGACGTTCCGGAACCGGAAATAGTGATTGATCGGCGAACTGTGCCGCCGAAAAAATCAAACATTCCGATCGCCAAAATCGTTTCTCCACAAGGTGGAACGGCAATCAAGCGATGGATGCTCGGT
>JANXOJ010000381.1 GCA_025353625.1 Planctomycetota bacterium
CATAGAGCTTCGTGCCGTTGCTATTGAGCGTCAGGCTGCCGTATGGATGCAGGCCGCTTGCCGTGCCGCCGCTGCCGGTAAAGGAAACCAGATTCTGGAATCCTGCGCCGTTGGCACCCACGCCGAAGATGTTGCCATTGCCGCCCGTGCCGCCCAAGTACGTCATGCCGTAGAGCGTCGTGCCGCTCAGGGTCAGGCTGCCGAAGGGACTTCTGCCGCTTGCCGTGCCGCCGGTGCCGGTGAACTGCACTAGCGTGGTGAAGTTCTGCGCGTTCGCCGCGTTCGCCGCGAGCAGGGTCGCGGCCAGCGTAAAGACAAAGTCTTGCCGTTTCATAGTTCTATTCCGGAAAAAGGTCGGGCGATGGGCATTTACCGTGGATGCGGCCCACGACCAAGCTAAGAGGAGAAAAAAGCCTGGGCAAGCGTCGAGCCACCGACAAACCAAGCAACGATGCTTAGCAACGAAGCTTGCCGCTGGAAAACGCCGGTTGTGAGAAAAGGCCCGCAGCCGCAACCGGTACTTCCCGGCGCGATCTCCGCGAACCTACGCTGCCTCGTAGTGGGGGGCGTGGCTGCCTAAAGATATCAGCCTATAACGCCCATTGTAACACCCGCTGCAAGTGAGTCAAGCACCCAGCAGACGCCTGCAAAGTCTGAGAGGCACCGTTGCTGAAATTGTGGTGCAGGCGTCTCGCCTGCATTTAATGTGGAAGGCGGGACGCCTGCACCACAAAAATCTGGCCTTTGCAGTTTTCTCGCCACCCTTGCAAGGAACCGCTAAGCGTGCAAGAATCGGTAGAGGCTCGCTCCGCCTCGTCCGCGTTCCCCAAAGGTGCTTTATGCCCAACCGCCCAACGGCAACCGACATTCTCGACTGTGAATTCCTGGTTATCCGGGGCAAGCTGCTGGAGGTGGCGGCGGCCTTGGATCGGATCGATCGCGGCACCGGCTCCACGGATGGCGACGCTCGACGGGAAAATATCCGTAAAACGCTAGCCCTGCTGGGCGGCGATCCGGCGGACTCCGGCGGGAAGGCTAGCCGCGCCGAGCAATTGCAATTGATTTTCTCGCTGCCCTACGAACGCGAATGGCGGAAGGCCCAATAATGCAATACTTCGATCCCCACATCCACATGGCGTCGCGAACGACCGATGACCTTCAGGCGATGGCCTTGGCAGGCTGCGTCGGCGTCAGCGAACCGGCGTTTTGGGCCGGCTTCGATCGCTCGGGCCTCGACAGTTTCCGCGACTATTTTCGCCAACTGACCGAATGGGAACCGAAGCGCGCCGCGCAGTTCGGCATCCGCCACTACTGCTGGCTGGGCATGAACGCCAAGGAGGCCGAGAATCTCGACCTTTCGCGGCAGGTGATCGCCACGATGAAAGGTTTCCTCGACCGGCCCAACGTCTTGGGCGTCGGCGAGATCGGCCTCAATAAATGCACGCCCAACGAAGTCGCGACGCTGGCGGAACTAATCGACGTTGCGCTGCAAGGCGAAGAGCAGATGCTCTTTCACACGCCGCACCTGGAAGAAAAGTATCGCGGCACGCGGATGATCCTCGACCTCCTGCACGCCGACGCCCGCACCGACCGCAGCCGCGTCTGCATCGACCACTGCGAAGAGCAGACGATCCGCGTCGTTCTCGACGAAGGCTACTGGGCCGGCATCACGCTCTATCCGACGACCAAAGGCACGCCCGAGCGAGCCGTCGATCTGGTCGAGCAGTTCGGCGTCGATCGGATCATGGTCAATTCGTCGGCCGACTGGGGGCCGTCGGACCCGCTGGCCGTACCCAAGTTCATCTTTCAGATGCGTCGTCGCGGTCAGACGGAAGCCAACATCCGCCGCGTGGTCTACGAAAATCCGCTGACATTCTTCAATCAGAGCCGAAATTTTCAATTCAAGCCGGCAGAGTAGCGGCGTGCGACGAGCGGCTTCTGATAAATGCGTGCGAGACGCCGGCACCACAAAAACCTGGACTTTGCGGGTTTTCCGAGGGTTCTCTTGGGCTGGTATCGGGCTAGGGGTCTTGAACCCGTCCTGATTGCCATCTTAAGTGGTTTAATAGCAATATGTTACGTGTTTTCTTGCGGAGCCGGCTATGAGGAAGAGTCCTTCAAAAGTGAATCGTTGTCGCGAATAAGCTGCGGTGGCTCGAACTGTGGCAGTCCTAACGCGGTTACGGCTTTTGAGATGTCAGACATCTACCGATTATTCCGTCTATTTATGGCCGAGGGGCAGACCTTTCGACGAAGAAATTGTGGCGTGCGCTTACAGTTCGCGTTCGTTGATGTTAATATCGAAGGAACTGGTAAATTCTCCGGATTGCGTTGCTTTGGCGGCGCGAACCGGATGAGCCGAGGCATTCCTTGATTTCGACAGCAACTGAGAGGGCTCGAATATGAGTTGGCGCGATTTTTTCTTTCCTTCAACCGCGAATCGCCGCAAGGTGCGTCGTGGAACGCTTGGCAGCTCACTTCGCAACCGTGGCCGCCGCGTAATGAATTTAGAGTTGCTCGAGCAGCGGGCAATGTTCACGGCAGGACCGACCTTCTCGGTTCCGACATTTGTGATGGACGCGGCTAGCGATACGGGCGTTACGTTTCAGACGCCTACGTTCAACGATAATATCACGAACGTCACGCAGCCGACGTTAAACGGAACCGTGCAGGACTACACCTTGGGCGATTCCATAACGATCAACGTCTATGCCGATGCGAACGGGGACGGCGTTTTGGAAACGGGCGTCGATACGCTTCTCGGCTCGGTGGCCGTGCCCGACACAACCGTAAACAACGCGGCATGGTCGTTCGTGACGCCCCCGGCAGCGGATCTGAATCAAATCGGGCTTGGCACCGACGGCTTGCGGACCTTGTTCGCTACCGCGACCGACAACTCCGATGCCACCGTGAGTGCTGCGGCGACTACGCCACTCTTCATCGACACCAACGGCCCGCAGATTACGGCAGTCACCTACCACAACTCCGGTCAGAACGTTTTTTCAACGTTGCCCTCGGGTCCGCAATCGAACGTCACGCAGATCGACGTTGAATTTACCGATGCAGCCATCCGGCCTGCCGATCCGACGAACTTTTACGGAACGTACGCGCCAGCCCAGAGTACCGCCAAGAATTCGGCGGTCAATCAGGTGCTTGCCGCGATACCGTCCAACTACCAGCTCGTCGGTGCGCATGGCGGAATCGTACCGATTTCCAGCGCGACCTTTACCGACACCACCGGCGCGCGGCCCGGCCCCGGCAAGAGCCTCGTGACGCTGACGTTTGCGCAGCCGCTTCCCAGCGACACGTATACCCTGACGGTCTTGGACTCCATCCAAAACGACGCGGGCAATGCCTTGGATGGCGAACCGCAGTCGGCTGCTAGCGGCTACCTTCCTTCCGGCAACGGTTTCCCGGGTGGATCGTTCTCCGGCAGTTTTGCTCTCCAGGGTGGTGCATCGCTGGCCGTGCAATTGACCGCCGGCGTTCAGTTCGGCAGCTTGGCGAACTTGAGTACCGGCACCTCCATGGTCGCCCCCTTCTACAAACCGAGCGACGCGGTTTTTGCGGGCAATTTCCCCGCATCCAACGGCGTGGCCGACGGCTTCAGTAAGCTGGCCGCCTACGGTTTGAGCGGCGGGCAATTCCGCTTCCTGTTCCAAAACGAATTGACCGGGGCGGTGACTTCCGTGGTCTCGCCCGTCCAGTTGCCAGCCATGCCGGTTGCCGGGCACTTCGATACGACGGCGGCCAACGGCGATGAGATCGCTCTCTTCACCGGGTCAACGTGGTTCCTCCTCAGCAACGACTTGCAAAGTGTGAAGCAAATCGTCAGTTGGAAGTCGCAATCGGGCTTGCCGGTCGTCGGCGATTTTGATGGTGACGGCATGACGGACATCGCCAGTTGGCAGACCGTTAACCAAGTTGGCGTACAGAGCGGCATGTTGACGATTTCGTATGCTAGCTCCGGCTTCAGCCAGATTTTCCAGCAGCCGATATCGCTAAGCTTCCCCGGCGCACGCGCACGCCCGGTGGCCGTGAATATCGACGGCGACAACATCGACGACCTCGGATTGTGGCTGCCCGATAGCGGCGTGCCTTCGACAACGAAGCCCGCCGATTGGTACTTCCTCCCGTCGGGTGGAATACCCTTGTCCCAGCACACAACCTACAATCCGATCCACTATGCCTTTGGTAGTTCGGTCGGTTTGCCGTTGACCGGCACGTTTGCGGCGACCACCGCGACGGGAGTTTTTCCCGCTGCGGCCTTGGTGGCAAATCCCCTTTCCGTTTCGGTGACGGCACCTCTGGGCGTAAGCGTGGGAGCCAAAAAGCCGACGCCCAAGCCGATCGCCCCAACGCCGACGCCAGTCAATATGAGCGTCCAGGGAACGGCTGCCAACGATAGCTTCCAGCTCATCGCGGGCAGTTCGCCGAACACCTGGAAACTCATCGTCAATGGTGTCGCCCGAACGATCACATCGACTACCAGGACGCTGAACCTCGACGGTCTTGCGGGCACCAACGCGCTGACGATTACCGGTACTGGTAAAGACGAAAGCGCGGAGCTTTGGCCCGATCACGTCGTCTTCAAGAGCGGCAATCTGACGCTTCTGGCATCGCACGTTTCCAACGTCACCGTGGTCGGCAGCGGCACCGATAAGGTTCGCTTCCACGACGCGCCGGGGGCGAACGCCTTCGTGGCCCGAGCGGGCTTCGCGCAGCTCACGGGCAAGGGATATAGCCTGACGGCGCAGGGCTATGCGACGGTCCAAGCATTTTCGATGGCCGGCGCGGCGACGGTTGCTGATTTCTATGAAGCGACCGCCCAAGCGATCGTCTCGAATGTCGGCACCGTGACCACGATGACGGATAAGAACATTTCCGTCGAGGCGATGTATTTCAGCAAGGTCCAAATTCATTCGCCCAACGGAGCGGTGATTAAGACCTTCCTGGCACCACCCCCACCGACAGGGGTATCGCCAGTTAAGGTATTGCCGGCGATCCGGCTGGGCGCGCCGGTGACTCCGACGAAGCCAAAAAGTTCGCTAGTCGCGGCAGCCGGTTTGTCAGTTTCGAGTAGCTCCAAGTCATCCGTTGGGTCGCCGGCAGCCGTTGATGCGGCGATGGCGTCTTTATATAAGACGGCATAATCGCATTGGCAGTTATGTTCGTAGTACCGGGGCTTTAGCCGGAAAATGTGCGCTGTAAAAGTGTGCCTTGTAGGCGGGTGCCACGGACGAATTTGCGGTATTCCCGGGCAGTTAATACAGGTGGCGTGGGTGTTCCGGGAAAACTTTCGGTGATTGGTTCCTCCACTCAGGTGGTGTGAACTGAAGGATGGGTTCGCCCGTATAACTCACACAACCTAATTTTACAATTCGGGTTGCAAAACACCGGGCAGATCGCGACTCAATTGGTAATTTGGGATGTCTGCGCAGACGTTAGATAAGGGTGGCCAGTGAAATTGGCGTGCTTTTTGACCCGTCACCGTGGCAAGTGCCCACCTCGCGTGGGTAGGTGACGAAACGGAGCAGTTCCTTGCTTTTTTTTAGAAAAACAACTATTGTGAACTGAACGGTCACCGAGCGCAGTCCAACTGCGTTCCCATGAGATTTTCGACGGGCAAGGTCGGAAACTTCATCGGTGACTAAGGAGAGAAAAGTCGAATGGGGACGAAGAATTTACGTGGTAGTCGTGCAGCAAAAAAATCGGATCGACTGCGAAAGGCAAAGCAGTCCGGCGCGCTGAGGCGAAATCGGTCGCTGCAGATCGAGCGCTGTGAGGATCGGCTGCTTCTGAGCATCAGCCCTAGCGCTTTGCAGATCGTTTCCATCTCTCCGTACGAAACGAGCATTCTCGGTGCGACGCCGCCGACGAACGCGCTGATTTACGGACCTGGGATCAACAACACGGTGCGAACCGTGGCCCCGACCGAGCTGGTCTTGGACTTCAACCAGGGTCAAAATATCGACGCGGCCACTCTCGGCGCAATTCAAGTCTACCGCAGCGGGGGCGACAACCAGTTTCAGACGAACTTTAACGCGGCGACGGACGCTTACACGCTGAACCCGAATAACACGGCGATGGACGTCGTGGTGCCGATCGGTTCGGCCTCGATCAACCAAACGCTGAACACGACCAATAATACGGTATCGAGCAATGAGGTCGTCCTGCGATTTACTCAGGCATTGCCGGCCGATCTCTATCAGATCGTGATTATCGGCTCCAACACGAATGTGGTTGCCGCCGTCCCCGCTTCAAAGACCTTTGAGTCGCCGCTCGACAATCGCCCTTTGACGGCGGTGACTCCGGCCACGGTGCCGGCTACGTTCACCGCTCCGTCACCGCTGACGGCGGGTGGTAAGTCCTTTAACCTCGACCAAAACAGCGTAGGTCACGACCAGATCATCAATTTCACGCTCGACGTCGGCGCGCACGTATCGTCGGTGGTTCCCCAGCCGATCGCGCGGAATGC
>JANXOJ010000392.1 GCA_025353625.1 Planctomycetota bacterium
GTGATTTGGGCCGCCGCGAGGAGCCTCTAGAGAAGGCAGTGGACGCCGCGCGGATTTACGGGCAACTGGCCTAGGCGCGGCCCGATGCCTTCCTCCCCGACGTGGCGGGGTCGCTGAACAATTTGGCCAACATTTTGAGTGCTTTGGGCCGCCGCGAGGAGGCACTAGAGAAGGCAGTGGAGGCCGTGCGGATTTACGGGCAACTGGCCAAGGCGCGGCCCGATACCTTCCTCCCCGACCTGGCGATGTCGTGCGGGATGCGGGGCGTTATTTTACTTGAAATGAGGAAGCAGATGGAAGCGGCGGCTTCATTCTCCCAAGGCATTCAGGCACTGACGCCGCTTTTCCAAAAAACGCCCGCAGCCTATGCGGAATTGATCGATTTCCTGCGACGGAACTACATTCAAGCCTGCGACTCGACCAAGGCGGAGCCCGACTCGGCCCTGCTTGCTCCTGTGGTAGAAGTTTTTGAGAGACTAGGGCCCAATCAACCCCCAGCGCAATGACATGGACAAATGCTTCGTCAAAGGCAAAAGTTCGAGTGGCCTCGCTACAATTTGGCTGGTAATCCCGGTCTATCCGAATCGTCCCGCCCGAAAACTAGGCAAAGTGCTAAAAGGCAAAACGGTAGAGTCGAAAGACTAAGTTCCCGTCCAGGAACAACGTGTGGTGCAGGCGAGATGCCGGCACTACAAAATCGTGGAGGTGATGCTGGAGGGGCCCTCTTAGCCTTCGCTCTTAAACTCCTTGGTCAGCCATTCGTTCCACTGCGAGGAGGTCTGCGCGCCGAGCTCTTTTCGGTTCTTTTTGATCACATACTCGAGCATCTTGTCCATCTGCGTATCCTTCAGATCCTGGCGGCGCGGCCAAAGCTTTTCCATCACCTCGGCCGATTCCTTATAGTGGCCCTCCAGCGACAAGACGCCCGATTTACCCGCGAGGCCAAAAGCACAAAACTCCGCATAGCTGCTCGGGGCTCCCGCCAAGTCCTCGAAGACCTTGATGGCGCGCTCGAAATCTCGTTCGCGGAGGTAGATGCGGCCGAGCTGCTGCTTGGCTCGTAAGCCATAGTACTCGTTTGCCGTGGGGAAGTACTCGATGACGCTTCGCCACGCTTCTTCCGTTCCAATCTGGCTGGCATAATACCACTGCCGCAAAACGGTCGGCTGCCGAGGGATGCCCAACTCATCGTTGTGCGGTGCGGCCATCAAGGGCTGCGGTCGCATCGTGAACCAAGCCGCCGTGCCCGATAGTACGAATGCCGCGAACATGCTCGCTGCGACGAGCCAGCGATTGCGGCGACGCGTGGCCAATTCCGGGCTTCGCATGGCGGCTGCCAATTGCCGCTTTGCGCGCAAACGCGGATCGGTCAGCGGCTCTAGGCCGGTCGAGTCCCAGCCGGCGACTTCCTCCGGCGTTGCCTGCGGGCAGAACTCCAAATGGACGCGATACAATTCTCGAAGCACTTCGCGGCACGATTGCCAACGATGGTCGGGCTCCTTCGCCAGCATCTGATGCACGATGCGGCACAGCGCGGCCGGCAGATCGGGCCGTTGCTCTTCCAGCGAGCGAGGCTGCTTCTTCACGTGCTGCACGGCCACGGCCAACGCGGTATCGCCCATAAACGGCGGCTTGCCGGTCAACAGATGATAGCACAAGACGCCGAACGAATAGAGATCGCTGCGATGATCGAGTTCGCGGCCTTCGACCTGTTCGGGGCTCATATAGAGGGGCGTGCCCATCGTGATGCCGACTTGCGTGAGGCTGGTGGCGGTGGCGTCATTTTCTCGCACCACGCGCGCGAGGCCGAAATCGGCCACCTTCACCTCGCCGGCATTCGTAATCATGATATTCTCCGGCTTCACGTCGCGATGAATCACGCCGTGCTCGGCCGCCTTAGCCAGGGCCGATGCTATTTGCCGCATGATGGAAAGGGCCGGCCGCAATTCGGGCGGTCCCTTCCGCGCCAGCCAATCGCGCAGGTTCTGCCCTTGCACATATTCCTGGACGATGAAGTGCAAGCCATCGATGTGCCCCACTTCATAGACTTGCACGATGTTCGCGTGGACTAGCGAAGCGGCGGCCTGGGCCTCGCGCTCGAAACGCTTGAGATAGGTCGGATCGTTGGCCAGTTCCGGCTTGAGGATTTTCACCGCCACCCAACGTTTCAACGGCGTCTGCTCGGCCAAGTAGACTTCGGCCATCGCCCCGCGTCCCAAGCGTCGCAAGAAGTGAAAATTGCCGATTTGCTTGCCCGAAAGGTCGGTTCCCGTCCGCGCGGCATCCGACTTCATACTCGTATCGCTCGATGATTCACTCATGGGTCTATCTTCAATCTACCGCAGGACGGTTATCCGAGTCCGTCCGAATTTTTTGGGACGGTCCGGGAGGTCCGTCCCACAAGAAACTACTTGTCGTTTTCCGGTTGCTTGTCGCTGCCCGGCTGCTTGTCGTTGGGGGTGACGAGGGTTCCAAACACGGGGTCGTCCGGGCCGCCGGCCGACGCGGGGCCATCGCGACCGCCGGTGCCGGAATAGTTGTTTGGCTTGGTGGTCGAGTTGGCAGGCATCGGCGAGGGCGCACCCCCTTTCACATTTTCAGGGTCGAGCGAATCGAAGGATCGTGGCGGCACCACGCTCTCCGGTCCCACGTTCTCCGGCCCCACAATTTCCACGGCACCGCTGCCCGGATGCGTTCGCAAGAGCGAACCTGCACCGACGCTTTGCACCTTGCGCGATGGTTCCCGAACGCGCAACGGCGATCCGTCGGGCTTGGTTGCCAATCGCTTGCTGCCGGCATCGTCGCGCTTGGCCTTCTCCTTCAAATCCTTTTCCGTCGGGTACGTCTTCGGCGCCACGACCGGTGTCTCGGGTGCCATCTCGCCCCAGCCGTGCTTCGATCGATCGTTATTCATCGCCAGAAAGATAACCAGCAGCACCGCGCCGATTCCTATCGCCATGCCGCCGACCATGATCTCCTTGGAATAGTCGGGCTTCTTCTTCCGCACGAATCGGCGACGGCTCGGTTGAGAAGTCAGGTTCTCCAGTTCGTCGATGGCACTCGGCGGCGGCGGTGGCGGTGCCGACGGATGGGGATGTTGTGCGGCGGCAGCGTTCGGCGCGACGTTGATTGGCACGGGACGCGGCACCGTGGGGAGTACTGTGGGGAACGGTGCAGCACGCGGCATTGTTGCCTGGAAGGGGGCTGCATGAGCTTGTGACGTCGGTTGATACGGAGCCGACGGCGCAAATCCGGACGGAGCCGAAGGCGCAAATCCGGTCGGAGCCGAAGGTGCAAACTGCGGGCCCGCCATCATTTGCGGTGAAGGCATTTGCGGTGCTTGCATTGGTGGCGGCGGCCCTTGAAGAACATGCCCCATCGCCGCTGCCATCGCTGGGGGCATCATCGGCCCCGGCATGGGGACGTGCGTCGGGCCTTGTTGCCCTGGGTTCATCCTGGCCGCTGGTCCGCCGTATTGCATCGGTGGACTATTATATTGCGGGCCATTTAACGGTGAATTATTTTGCGGGGGATTATTGAATTGCGGCCCGGCCGCGAAACTGGCCGGAGGTGGCGGCGCGGCAACCGCTCGTTCGCCGCGATGCGAAAGGCTCTCTTGCAATTGCGTGTCGTAGGCCGCCTTCTGCTGCGGATCGATCAGGCAAAACCGGGCCATGGCGATTTCGCTGAGGAGTTGCTGACAACTCTCCCCGTACGGGCCGGACTGAAACGAGCCGACGTGCAGCGACTGACGGTCGGCCGCGAATTCAATCGACTGCGGATTGGCTTCAAACAGCACCAGCCCGAGCAAGCGATAAAAGCTTGGCGGCTGTTCGTGGGGTGGTATTCCCAGCCAATTTAGGTAGGGATCGAAAGAGACCATAACTCCGCTCCTTGGCGCGGCCGGACAACGAGCAATTCCGTCCACTCTATTCATTCGCTCCGCCAACCGCCGCCTATTGCATTATGACCCGTCGACGACCGCTTAGCAATGTTGATGGGGGAAGTTGTCGGTTGTCGCTTGGCACTGTTTAGCGGTAGGTAGTACGGCAGGAACCGCAACTTTTCGGCCCGGCTTCCCACCAATCCACTCATTCCTATGGGGGAGGCACCGCAAGATTGCTTGGCGGATATTTCGGCGGGCGAGATTCAAAATATCACCCTTGGAGATGTTGCCATCGATCCCTTTCCCGCCCCAACCGGAGGAACTTTTACCCGGTTTCAGGGTTGGATAGTTATGCGGCAGTGCTAGCCGAAAGCAGGAGCTTGGTTTAGACTTGATGCAGATATGCGCATTGCGCGACGTGAACTCAACCACCCGGAATAGGTAGGATTGTGGTCGTCAGCGAGTCGTCTGCTCGAAGATATGCCTTGGACCCCGATGTGCGGCTCATGCTTGAGGTGCGCGACGGTAGTGCTGCGGCATTTGAGGAACTTGTCGTGCGATATCAGGGGCGGCTAGTTCGCGTATTGGAACACATGGTCGGCCGCCGCGAATTGGCGGAAGACTTAGCCCAGGATGTGTTCCTCCGCGTCTATCGTTCTCGCCAAACTTATGTGCCGGGGGCCAAATTTGCCACCTGGCTGTTTACGATTGCCAATAACGTTGCTTGCAATGCACTGCGAGATCGTTCGCGACGCCCGGAAGTGACGCTGGCTTCGCACGAGAGCGGGCCGTTGGGCGTGCGGCCCATGGAGCGACTGGTTCAGGCCAGCAGCAGCGGCATGCCGACGCGACAGATCGATAAGGCAGAAATTCAAGATGTCGTCCGCATGGCGATGGAATCGCTCAGCGAGCGGCAGCGGCAAGCCGTATTGCTCAATAAATTTGAAGGGATGAGCTACGCCGATATTGCCGACGTTATGGAATTATCGCCGCAAGCGATCAAGTCGCTGCTATCGAGGGCGCGCGAGAACCTGCGGCAGATATTAGAACCTTATTTCGAGGACGGAACCCATTCCGATAATATCGGCGGGCATTCACTTGGCGAACTTTCCGAAAGCAACCATTCCCATCTTGGTGACGAGTGAGCAAATCCAACGGGCACAATCCGACGACCGATGATACCGCACTCCACGAGGAGTTGGTGGCGTATCTCGATGGCGAGCTCGATGCCGACCAAAGCCGGCGGATCGAACAACGCGCCGTGGCGGAACCGAACACCCGCCGCACGCTGGAGGATCTCGATCGCACCTGGCACATGCTCGACGAGCTTCAAGCCCCCGCGACCAACGAGGACTTCACCCAAACGACGCTGGAGATGGTCGCCGTCGCTGCTGAAGATGACGCCCGCAAGGCCAAGGCCGACCTGCCGCGACGCCGAACTCGCGCCCGGATGGCTGCCTTGGCGGCAGTTGCCGGCATGGGCGCGGCCGGGTTCCTGCTCGTCGCCTACCTGACGCCGGATCCCAACGCGCAACTTCTCAAGGATCTTCCCATTCTGGAGAATTTTGAGCAGTATCGGCAGGTGGACAACATCAAGTTTTTGCGGACGCTCACGAACGAAAAACTGTTCACGGAGAACACCGACGATGGACAGTAAATTCGTTCGCGGCACAATCCTCCTCGCCCTGCTGTTTTTCGCTCTGGGTGCCGAGGACTCCCTTTCCGAACGACGCAAGCGCGTTGAGGACATGCCGGAAGCGCAGCGCGAAGAACTCTTTCGCAATGAGGACAAGCTGCATGCCTTGGCTCCGCAGGAAAGAGAGCGAATCGACCAACTCCACGAGCAACTGGAAAGTGTTGCCGATGGGGCTAGGCTTCGGGAGACGATGAACCGCTACTGCCAGTGGATTTCGTCGCTGCCGCCGTATCGCCGCGCCGAATTGCAGAATATGGAGCCGGAGCAGCGAGTCAAGCACATCAAACAACTTCTTAAAGAACAAACGCTCATCAACGGCAGTCGCCTCGGCGATATCGACCGCCAATCCGTCGTACGGTGGATGGATCGCTACTCCACGGAACACGAGGCCCGCTTGCTGGAAGTTCTGGGCGACAATTGGCGTCGCCAGGCTTCCAAATTCTCTCCTCCGATGCAGCACCGTGCCGCCATGAACATGTCGCTTCGCCGCTGGCAGTCCAATACGCCGGCTGCCCAGCCGCCGATTTCCGAGAGCGAAATGTCGGACCTCCGCACGGCACTCACGCCCGCCGCACGAAAGATATTGGACTCCAAGGCATCTGCCGAAAGGTTGCGGGTGATTTCGAATTGGCTCAGCGATGCGGCCCGGCAGGAAATGTCCAAGCGTCGCGGCGAAAGCATGTCGCTGCTCCCCGGGTTCGATGAGCAACTGGCCGATTTCTTCGAGTTCCAGGTCTCGGCCGACGAGCGCGACCGTTTAATGAGCCTGCCCGGCGAAGAAATGCAGCAACGTCTCCGCGATTTGTACATCCTGCAATCCAAACAAACCGATCCGCAGCGCGGCGATCGACCCAACTGGCACGGCAAGCGGCCGGGCGGACCTCCGCCGGGCGTGCCCAACGGACGACCGAAGCGCGACAAAGATGAAAAAGAGAGCCGCAGCGGCAAAGGCACCGCGTCGCCGTCCACGTCGGCGGTTGAGAAGTAATAGCAGCGTAAGACAATTGTGTCTTAAAACATTAGAACCGCAAAAGATTGCAGTCTCCGGTGCAGGCGCGACGCCCGCTCCACAATGATTCGGTAAGCGTAGCCGTGCGTGCGGTGCTAAAGGAGCGCGCCGCGCAGCACGACTTGTGCGACGCTGAAATAGATAACCAAACCGGTTACGTCGACCAAGGTGGCCACAAACGGCGCGGAGGATGTTGCCGGATCCATGCCGAGTCGCTTCAGTAGGAACGGCAGCATGGCACCGGCGATGCTGCCCCAGAGGACGATGCCGATCAACGACAGGCCCACGGTGGCGGCCACAAGTCCCCAGTGCGGGCCGTAATCGTACCAGCCCAAGACTTGCCACAGGCAGATTCGCACCGTTCCGATCAGCCCCAAGATGCAGCCCAGCGACAACCCGGATACGAGTTCGCGGCCTAGCACGCGAATCCAATCGCCCAACCGTATCTCGCGGAGGGCCAGAGCCCGAATCAATAGCGACGTGGCTTGGGAACCGCTGTTGCCGCCGCTGGAGATAATGAGCGGGACGAACAAAGCCAGCACCACCGCTTTGGCGATTTGTTCTTCAAAGTGCCCCATCGCCGTGGCGGTGAGCATTTCACCTAGAAATAGGACCACGAGCCACGTTGCCCGCTTCTTCACCAGCGTCAACCAGGGCGTGGCCATGTAGGGATCGTCGAGGGCACCCGGCTCGACGGCACCCATCTTCAATACGGTGTAGGTTTGTTCCTCAATGATGGCATCAATAGCATCATCGACGGTTACGAAGCCGATCACGCGGTTATCGCTTTCCAGGACCGGTACGGCTAGCAAGTTGTACTTGCTGATCTTGTGGGCGACTTCCTTCTGCTTATCGCCGGTGGCTACGGTCACCGGATGGGGCCGCATGATCTCCGAAACGGGGCGGGCCGCATCGGCCATCACCAAGTCCCGCAGCGAGATCGCCCCGAGCAGCATTCCCGTGCCCGGCTCGATGACGTAGCAGGCGTAAATCGCCTCTTGGTCGCGCGCGACGATGCGGATACGATCGATGGCCTGGGCCACGGTCATCGTGGGGTCGAGCCGCACAAATTCCGTCGACATCATGTCGCCGGCCGTCCCCTCGGCATAGCGGAGTTGCAGTTCAATTTCCCGGCGGATGTCTTGGCTCAAGAGAGGTAAGAGCAAACGCTGTCCCCGAGCACTCATGGCGCGCACGGCGGAAGTCCGCTCATCCGCGGCCATGCCGCTAAGGAGCTTGGCTGCCAATTCGGGAGGGCCTTGTTCGATCAGGACGCTCCGCCGCCGCAGTGTCGGCTGATTGCACACACGGATGGCGCGCGACAACGGCAAAAGTTCCAACGCTTCAGCGGCCTCGGCAACGGACGGGACGGCATTCACGACTTCCACGATATCCGCAGCGGGCAGTTCGACCAGCATGGCACGGATGGCGTCGTGATCCTCGTCCCGATGCCGATGGATCAGCCCGGCCATCTGCTCCACGTCTTGCATGACACCCTCCGTAGCGTAACGTTTATCGCTATTTATTTTTTGCCGTGCTTATCGACGATATCTTGTAGGATAAATGCTTTGGGCAATTGCTTTTCGTCCTGATTCAGACATCGCAGGTAGCGAAGCACATCGCTCCACAGGTCGCCGCCGGTATTGGGATCGTCGACCAGCAACGGAAAGCGATCGAGAACTTTCCGCCAAGCCTTGAAGCCCTCTTCGTAGAGCGGCCCGGCGTGGATCAGGTCGCCCTTGGAGAATGCAACGTCGGCATCGTAGATTGCCTTGCGTCCAGCCAGACCGTCGGCGGTCTGCTCGGCATCGCACCGCGTGCGCCAGAAATCAAAGTTGACCTTCATCCGCTCGCGATTGATATCGCCGGCCTCAAATGCACATTGCATCGCTTCCTTGGCAAGTCGCATGGCCTCTTGTCGATCCGCTCCGGTCACGCGGCGCGCCACTTCGTCGTGCTTGATCTCCAACTTGTCTGTAATATCGCGGACCAGGTTATGTTGCGGGTCGGTGCGCTTTTCGGCGGGCGTTTCCCAAGCCTTCAGTTCGTCGGGGGCCAGCTTCTTCAGTTTCTCCTTGGCGATCTTGTCGCGCATGCCGGGTGCCAACTTATCCAATGCGGCCACATCATCCTGGGCCTTCTTTTCCAACAATTCTTTATCGCTGAGGCGAAAGTGCGTATCTTCGCTAGGAATCGACATGTCGGCGAAATCTTTCCATTCGCGGGATGCCTGCTTCCAAGCGATGAGGGCCTTCCGGTCGAAAGTGCCATCCTTCTCCAGATTGTCGGCATAGTATATCTGCCATAGGGGCGCATCGGAATAATAGATCACCTCGGCCATGCCGCGCACCGGATGCCGTGGCGGGTTGATCCGCGCTTCCGACGCTCGGAACCACGCCTTGCCGACGTGCCAATTGTCGGTCGTATCGATATTATTGGGCGGAGCACCGTCGCTCGGCATGCAGACCGCTTGAAAATCCTCGTCCTTGCGGAACAGGCGACGGTACAGCTTGGCTTCATCGGCCTTGCCGATCTTATTTCCCGCGAACCAACCGACGTCCCAATATAGACGCGGCTCATACTCGTTCGCTCGTACGCCGGTGAGCATGAACTTAAGGCCCTCAATGACCCAATAGTATTTGTCGTGGTAGTCGTCGAACGACACGGAGACGTTGTACGAAAGGTTCCAGGCTTGGTAGCGCCAGATGGCGATCGAGTGCGGCTGCAGCTTGCTGATCTGGTCGAGCGTGGCGCGCAGCCGCGTCCAATCTTTCTTCATCTGGAACTGCATCCCCTTCCACCACAAGGTCGTGCTGGCGACGCCCCGCATGCCGAGCGTCGCAAGCCGGATCGTTTCGCTCGTGGGGTCGATCTGGCCCAGCTCGGTCTGGCTGAGCTTGTACTTCTCGCGAAGTCTGGCCAACACGCCGCCGGGCTGGCCCTTGCCGTCGGCCGTCGCCTGCGTGGCCGGTTGGCTCAACCAAAACAACGGCATGAGCAGTGCCACGATGATTGCTAAATAAATCAACTTGCGGCGGAAGGAACGATCTCGAGCACTCGTTGCCGCCGCACCGATTGCCGACGCGTTCGTAGCAGGCACACTCATCGGGCCACCTCACGGTTCTTCAGGCAAAGATACGCCAACAGGATAACCGGCACCACAAAGGCAATTTCTCGGAAGATGCACTTCAAGAGCAAATCGGGGCCGACGTTGAATCCATAGGCCACATGATCGACAAAATCGCACTGACCGAACGGCGGCAGCAGCGACGATACCCCGGACAAAGTCTTGCTCGTCACCATGTCGAGCACCTCGGCCGTGCGCGCTTCCACGCCCGGCTGCAAAGGCGAAATCATATTCTCCTGCGTGACGATGCGAATGAACGACTCGAACGGGCCGCCGCCGACAATCTGTCCCCCGGCCAAATCGGTGATGTAACCGACGAAAACCCCCGCGATCACGCCGAACATCAAGGTTGCCAACAAGGCCACCGGCCCGCTGACGAACGTGCTGAACATCACGCCCAAGGCGAGCACCAGCACCATCTGCATCCAGATGCCGACGTAGCCCTTGAAAAAGTTCCAAGCGAACGAGGAGTCGCTTTCGCGGATGTACAAATCGGCCTGGGCCATGCCGAAATACTGGGCGTGTTCCATGCACTGCAAACTGATTTCGAGCCGGCCATCGTCGGAAACCATATCGCGAAAGAGGTCGATCTTCTCGGCTTTATCTTGACTCGTCGAAGTGATGAACGTTCGCGGAATAAGCTGCACGTCGGTGGCGAATTTCTTGGCGAGAAAATTGCGCAGCAAGACGCGGCGGTCGGTCTTGGGGTTCCGCAACCAGAGCGAACCGAGAACGCCCTTCTCCATGTTGCCTTTGTGCGTGCGGAAAACTTCAATCGTCATTTCCACTGGAATACCGTCGGGAAACTGCTCTTCGGGAAATCGGTCTGCGGTGATCCGATCGAAGGTCCAAAGGGCCGTGGCTGCCGTCTGCCCGGCGATGAAGCTGCGATAGGCCCATTCGTCGCCGACGTTGATGCCCTTGGCGACCGGCTTACCGGTGGGATCCTTGAACGAGAGCTTGCCGTACATCGGCACGCGCGCCAGAAGTTGGCCTTGCGGCGGACCCAACGTATAAACGGCGGAGTCGCCGCTGCCGCTGATGGTTAGTTCGTGCGAATGATCTTGTTGCACATCGACCGTGCAGGCACCGCTGGGGTCGATGGAAACTTCGTGCTGATGCTCGTGGCTGTTGCTCGTTAGGCCGCGCAACAGCGGTTCGCTGCGACCGGGCAGGGCCTCGGCATGGAGCATTCTGGCAGTAAGTTCGTGGGTGTGATTGAGGCTCCGCACGGTAAAGACGTAGCTGATGGTCCCAATCGCGCCCAGCAAGAGCGTCCCCATTGCCGTGAAGCCTAGCACGCGGCCGAGGATGATTTCATTTTTCCGCACCGGTTTAGTGACTACCGTGTGCAGCGTCCGGTCGCGGATATCGGCGGGCAGGCTCAACGTGGCCAAAATCAGCGCGAAGAGCAGCGTCAGATACATCGTGAAGTTGAGTACGATCTGGATGTAGAGCCTCGCGGGGTGGTCGCTGTGGCGGTCGATGAACCAGCCGCCGAAGAGAATCAAGATCACAAAGGCCGCGAAGATAATCGCCACGCGACGGCGGATTGCCTCGCGAAAAGCCAGCCAGGCCAAGGCCATCACCCGCCGCGGCGAGGTCCGCGCCAAATCGGTTGCCGCTTCAGCCAAGGAGTGCCCGCAAAGGCGCGTCGCCGCGATCGGGCCGTGCATCAAGCTGGATACCAGCCAACTTACCGCATAAATTGCCGCGCACAACGTACCGACAACCGCCAAAGCGAAGTACAAAGACCCCGAAGTCCAGCCAGCACCCAGGATGAGCGTTAGGCGATTGGCGAGCGGTTCGCCGAGATGCGAACTCAACCATGCGAGACTGACGGCGTTGGAACACATTACAAGCACGGCCAGCACGGGCAGTACGAGAACGCCGCATGCCAGCCCTACGCGAAAACTGGTTTCCGAACGGACGACTGCCGAGCCGCGTCGCAGCGATACGAGTACGAGCCCGGCAATCGCGGCGCACACGAGCAGAAATACGACCAGCCCTGCCGTTTGAAAGAGCCGGCCGTCGTACCAGCCCGTCCCCAGCAGCCACTCTAGGAGCGGCGTCGTTTGTAGATTTTCGACAACCATGAGCTAGTCCACTTTCCCGGAGATCGAGACGGGCTCGTTGCTTTCCGAGCGAACGCGGCGGCCGGGGTGGGCCTCGCTCTCTTGGATGACGCGCACGAAGAGCTCTTCCAGCGTGGTCGTGGGATTGCCGATCGATTGGACGGTGCCTTGATGCCTGGCGACGACTTCGCGAATCTCTCGCTGCGCATCCTCGCTCAAGCCCGACGTGCGAATCTCGGTTACGTCGCGGACCTTCAGCAGGCTATCGACGCGGCCGAGTTCCTTTAACTCACCCTGGTGCAAGATCGCGATGCGGTCGCACACATCCTGCACGTCGGCCAAAAGGTGGCTGCACATAAGAATCGTCTTGCCCTGCTTTTGCAAATCGCGAATTAAGAGCTTCATCTCGTGCGAGTGGATTGGATCGAGCCCGCTCGTCGGCTCGTCGAGGAAGAGCACTTCCGGGTCGTTGATTAGGGCCTGGGCCAGACCGATCAGCCGGGTCATGCCTTTAGAATACTCGCGAAGCTGCCTCTTGCGGGCTTTGGTCAGGCCGACCATCTCGATCAAGTCGGCCGCCTTCTGCCGGCGTTTGGCCTTGGGCATGTTGAAGAGACGGCCGTAAAAATCGAGCGTTTCCTCGGCGTTGAGGAATCGATAGAGATACGACTCCTCCGGAAGGTAGCCGATCCGCTCGTTTTTACTGACTTCCGTGGCATCCTGGCCGAGAACCAGGGCCTGACCGCTGGTGGGGAAGAGCAGCCCCAGGAGCAATTTGATGGTGGTGGTCTTGCCGGAACCGTTGGGTCCGAGCAGGCCGAAGACTTCCCCGCGGCGGACCTCCAGGTCGAGGGCCTTCAGGGCGCGGACTTTTTGCCGCCCCCAAAAATCGCGGTAAACCTTGGACAGGTTCCGGGTTTCAATGACGATTTCCGACTGCATTCCACGACTCGCGCTGAATTATGTTGACGAGGAGCCCTCTACATTTACGCATACCGGCCCGGTTCGGTTCTATAAAGAATCTCCACTATAAACTGCCGGCGGAAAGGCTGCAAGGATGGCTGAATGGGCGTAGCCGTGCAGTTTCGCGAGAAATTCTTGCGAAATTAACGTTACGCCCCCACGAACGAGGAAGATTCCACCAGGACCGCGTACCGCATGCAAAACGCATCCCTCCTTGAACGGTAAGGGCCCGTCCCGTATCAACGCCGCGATTTTGTGGTGCAGGCGTCTCGCCTGCACCA
>JANXOJ010000447.1 GCA_025353625.1 Planctomycetota bacterium
GCTGTAATTGCCATCGGGCACTTACAGCGATCGCACAGCAAGGAAATTATCTCGCATTTGCCAGTCGTAGTCTATCTACAAACCTTGGCATTTCGGAACGGCGTTCCACTCACACTCTGGGTGCTTTGCAAACTGTAGTTACTTAGGGGCAATGCAGAAGCATTCAAGTATCGAACGGAATCCGAAGCCATGATGGTGCCGCCATCGTGGGAAACGACGTAACCACCGACAGCTGCCAGTCGCTCTTGCAATGAGCCGCCCGCCGTGCCGACAACGCCATAGTTCGTACTAATCCTCAAGTTTCCACCACCGGAAGCCACAACTTTTGCGAACGTAAAATTGCCGCCCCCCGTAGCAACAACATTTAACGCCCTGGTGTCCTTGGGCGGGTATTTGAACATCAATCGAACCACGTCCGGTCCCAGCGTCAGGTTCCCACCACCGCTGGCCACAACTTGTGCGATGGTGATATTTCCACCGCCGGTGGCGACGACCTCCGCGTAGGTGAAATTGCCGCCACCCGTTGCCACGACCTTTGCCAACTGAATATTGCCGGCACCGGCAGCGATCACGGGAAACGTACCTTTCGGCAAATCGGATGGCTGAAAGGACAACGAGAAGGTGTCTTTCATTCCTTTCCAGCCGGCAGTTCCGCCAGGCGGTGCAAAATAGACGTAATCGGGATTCTGCGGATAAACCCAGATCTGGGTTCCGTCGGTCGCCGTCATCCATTCGCCCGTTCTAACGTATGCGGTGCCATATACGCCCTTGAGTCCTGGAACGCTCCGCTTGGGTTCGGCTTTTTTCGTGTCGCAGAAATATACCCATTGCCCATCGTCGGACTCCATATAAGCGTGCGCTCCGGCATAGAGCGATCCATCGTTCGATTTCTGGACTCTCGGTCCGTACCATTGAACGCCGCGCGATGAGGCCGTGAGCTTGCGCATTAAAGCCCCAGCTTGCCCGGCATTGGGCCCATTTTCGGATGCGGACGCCACGGCACCTGAGACTTGTTTGGCCAGTGCGATGATCGCCCCATTCTTATTGTTGGGCGACTGTTTAAGATCGTGCTCCAAGCTCTTCAATCCTTCCAAGTCCGCCAGTGATTGCGCCAATTGAAACCGCTGTAGCACCGTCTTCATTTCTTCGACGAGTTCCGGCGGACTGTTCTCCGGCAGGGCTATCGCAGGGGCAGCCGCCCTGGGTTTACTGGCAAGTTCTTTCATGGCCTTGATTCTGGTCGCCAACTCGGCATCGCCGGTCTTGGCAACCGCTTTCGCAAGCCGGTCGAGCGTTGCCGTATCGCCTTGGCTCGTTGCCACGCGCAGGGTTGCATCGATCACAATCTTCGCCGGAACGCTCCGATGGGGTCGCATCAGCACACGTTCGCCCTCCAGCAACTGAAGTGCGGCGTCGGCCATGCCTTCTGTATTTTGCGCCAAATACGACTCAGCCAAAAGACTCAGGTCGACGAAACGATCGAACGCCGGATCTCGAAATGCGGCAGAATTCTCCGCCCAGGGAACCTTTGCTTCTTCGCTCGCGGGTGTAGCAATCTCCGGCGGAGGAGGTGGGGGCAAATGAGGCACGCTATCGGCTCCCCGGCACAGCCGAGACACGCCGGCAACCGCAAGGATCGCCGCTAACAATATGGTTCGTTTAAGCAATATCTTCATACAGCCTACTCCTCTTAAGTATAAGTAAATCTTAACCAACACCATACCAAACGCAGTAAACCAACGGGGCGGACATACCGGCCGCACTTTTTCAATAGTAGGCCGTTTTCTCAAATGTTGGATCAACGAGTCGATCGTGCTCTGGCACTGGCGGGCCAACTACAGGCTGTTGGACCGGTCTTGGTCGGTGCGTCGGATGCGGAAAGAAGCCGCGCGGTGCAATCGAGGTTGCTTCGGACTGGCGAATCCCTTGCGTCGTTCCCTCGACGAGCGTTTT